>NZ_DASYHS010000284.1:0-29002 GCF_035998295.1 Arenibaculum sp.
TCAGCCCTCGCGTTCCAGCACCACCACGCCCAGCGGCGGCAGGGTCGTGTCGAGCGAATGCGGGCGGCCGTGGCAGGTGGCGTCGTTCGCGACCAGCGCTCCGCCGTTGCCGACATTGCCGCCCCCGTAGATGCCCGCGTCGGAGTTGAAGCGCTCCTTCCAGACGCCGGGCAAGGGCACGCCGACCCGGTAGCCCTGGCGCGGCACCGGCGTGAAGTTGCACACGACCAGCACCGGCCGCTCGCGGTCGCTCCCGTAGCGCAGATAGGCGAGCACGCTGTTGTCGCTGTCGTTCGCCTCCACCCATTCGAACCCCTGGGGATCGCAGTCGAACTCGTACAGGGCCGGCGTGGCGCGGTAGAGCATGTTGAGGTCGCGCACCATCCGGCGCACCCCGTCGTGGAACGGATCGTCGAGCAGGTGCCAGTCCAGGCCCGTGTCGTGGTTCCATTCCCGCTCCTGGCCGAACTCGCAGCCCATGAACAGCAGCTTCTTGCCGGGATGGGTCCACATGAAGGTGTAGTAGGCCCGCAGATTGGCGAATTTCTGCCAGCGGTCGCCCGGCATCTTGTTGAGGATGGAACCCTTGCCGTGCACCACCTCGTCGTGGCTGAGCGGCAGGATGAAGTTCTCCGAGAAGGCGTAGAGCAGCCCGAAGGTCAGGTCGTGGTGGTGCCAGCGGCGGTGGATCGGCTCCTTGGACATGTAGCGCAGCGAGTCGTGCATCCAGCCCATGTTCCATTTGAAGCCGAAGCCGAGCCCGCCGAGATATATCGGCCGCGACACGCCGGGCCAGGCCGTCGATTCCTCGGCCACCGTCATCGCCCCGGACTGGCTGCCGTAGGCGAGCTCGTTCATCCGCTTCAGGAAGGCGATCGCCTCCAGGTTCTCGTTGCCGCCGTACTGGTTCGGGACCCACTCCCCGGCCTTGCGGCTGTAGTCGAGGTAGAGCATCGAGGCCACGGCGTCGACGCGCAGGCCGTCGAAATGGTAGCGCTGCAGCCAGAACAGGGCCGAGCCGAGCAGGAACGAGGTCACCTCGCGCCGGCCGAAATTGTAGATCAGGGTGTTCCAGTCCTGGTGGAAGCCCTGGCGCGGGTCGGCATGCTCGTAGAGATGGGTGCCGTCGAAGCCGCCGAGCCCGTGCGGGTCGGTCGGGAAATGGCCCGGGACCCAGTCGAGCAGCAGGCCGATGCCCTCGCGGTGGCAGCAATCGACGAAGTAGGCGAAGTCGTCGGGATTGCCGAACCGGCTGGTCGGCGCGTACAGCCCGATCGCCTGATAGCCCCAGGAGCCGTCGAACGGGTATTCCGTGATCGGCAGCAGCTCGATATGCGTGTAGCCCATGTCCCGGACATAGGGTACCAGCGTCTCGGCGAGTTCGCGGTAGCTCAGGTACTGGCGCCCGTCGTCGCCCTTGCGGCGCCAGGAACCGAGATGGCATTCGTAGATCGAGATCGGCAGCGAGCGCCAGTCGGCGCGTGCGCGCTGCTCCATCCAGCCGCCGTCCTGCCATTCGTAGCCGCCGGTCTTCCAGACCACCGAGGCGGTGCGCGGCGGATGCTCGGCGTAGAAGGCGTAGGGATCCGCCTTCAGCGGCAGCAGCGCGCCGCCCTGCGCCTTGATCTCGTATTTGTAGACGGCGCCCGCCGGCAGGCGCGGGACGAAGATCTCCCACACCCCGCACTCGTGGCGCTTGCGCATGGGCAGCCGCCGGCCGTCCCAGTTGCAGAATTCGCCGACCACCGAGACGCGCCGCGCGTTCGGCGCCCAGACCGCGAAGGCGGTGCCGGGCACCCCGTCGATCTCGGTGACGTGCGCGCCCAGGCGCTCGTAGCTGTGGAGATGCGTGCCTTCGGCGAGCAGGTGAACGTCGAGCTCGCCCAGATAGGCCGGAAAGGAGTAGGCGTCCTCGAACTCGACCGCGCCGCCGGCGTAATGGGCCCGCAGGCGGTAGGCGAAATGGCCGGTCCGGCCTTCCACGGGGCCCGCGAAGAAGCCGTCGGCATGGACGAGGGAGAGGTTGGCCACGACCTCGCCGTCGGACGCGTCGACCACCTCGACGGCGCGCGCGCCGGGCAGCATGGCGCGCACCACCGTCGCGCCGTCCCGGCCTCCGGCCCGGTTTTCGACGTGCATGCCCAGGATCGAGAAGGGGTCGCCGTGGTCGCCCCGCACGATCGCATCGATCGCGGCATCGAGCTGGGGCCCGTGTCGCAGGACGGTATCGGGGTTCATCCGGTCTCCTCCAAAGTCGCCGCGGCGTGGGCATCCAGGATGCCGAGCACGCCCTTGACCGGGATGTCGAGCCACCCCGGCCGGTTGGCCGCCTCGTAGGCGATCTCGTAACAGGCCTTCTCCAGGACGAAGAAGTCGAGCAGCCGCCGCGCGACCTCCGGATCGGCGGGATGGCTCGCGCAGCCCGCGACCGCGTCGCGGTAGCCTTCCAGGAAGGCGGCGGACGCCTTCTGCTGCCATTCCAGCGCCGGGCCGAGGATGGCCCCGGTCGCGTCGGGGGCGTCGTCGGACAGGCGCCGGACCGCGGCCCAGGCGGCATATTCGAACGACCGCAGCATGCCCGCGACGTCGCGCAACGGCGAGTGCTTGCGCCGCCGTTCCTCCAGCGAGCGCAGCGGCTCGCCCTCGAAGTCGATCAGGAACCAGTCCGCCTGCACCTTCAGCACCTGGCCCAGGTGGTAGTCGCCGTGGTGGCGCGTCTTCACCGCCTGCACGTCGCCCGCGACCAGGCGCTCGATCAGGCCCAGGCATTCCTGCCGCCGGTCCAGCAGCACCCGGGCCTCGTCGCGCACATCCTCGTGCATCCGGTCGACCGCCTGTCCCAGCGCCTGGAACGCCCGTTCCGCCTGCGCGCGCGCCGCCTCGGCCCAGCCGGCGACGTCCTGGCCGGTGATCGGCTCGGGCTCGAAGGCGGGATCGCCGCTCTCGATCGCGAACGCACGGTGCAGTTCGGCCGTGCGCCTGCCCAGCGTTTCCGCGAGCGTGAAGTAGACGTCGTCCGCCTCGCCCTCGTCGGCCGGGAGGTGGTCGGGCAGGTGCTCGGGCGCGGGCACCGGGGTGGAGGCTCCGATGCGGATCTCCTCGAGCGCGCGCTGCAGCCACTCGACCGTGAACGTCCAGCCGTCGCCCTGGTTGCGCACGAAGCTCTGGACGGTCGCCAGCGTGGTGGGCACCCCGTCCTCGTCTATGTGCTCGACCGCGCCGCAGAGCGGGGGAGTGTTGGGGTAGTTGGCCACCTCGGTCAGGAAGCGGGCGATCTCGAGCTCGGGGTGCGGGCCGCGCACGAGCCGGCGCAGCGCCTTGACCACGAACTTGTCGCCGACCAGCAGGGACGTGTTCGACTGCTCCACGCCGATGCGGCGTATCTCGTCCTCCGGCCCGGCCTCGGCCTGCTGGAAGCGGTCGGTCCGGATCACGTTCAGGCGCCCGCCGTCCCCGGGACCTCCCAGGGGAATATCCTCGCCCCGCCCGATCGCGTCCAGCAGCGCGCGGACGAAGCGGTCGGACTGCATGGCGTCGTAGAGGCCGCCCATCCGCGGGCCGCGCCGCGCGCGCGCCAGCATGTAGGCCGCCAGCGGCGAGGCCGCCCCCTCGTCCCAGAACAGCGCCAGGGGCATGAAGTAGCGCTGCGGCTCCTCGCCGGCCAGGTCGACGTCGACCTGGGTGAGAAGGAAGCTCTCCCCGTCGGCGCGCAGCTCGGCCGCCGGGCCGATCCGTACCGCCTCGATCCGGCCGCCCTTGGCGCCGAACCAGCGCTGCTTCGGAAGGTATGTCGGCAGCACGTCGGCCGCCAGCTCCCGGCCCGCGCGGCCGGAGGCGACGCTCTGCCAGCCGTCGGACATGACGAGGGTGAGGAATTCGGGCATGGGCTCCGGGATGTGTTCGTGCCACGCCGGCAGCGCGGCCGTACTCGTGAGCGAGAACCAGTAGAAGCCGTAGGCCGGCAGGGTCAGCAGATAGGACAGGTCCCCGATCGGCGGGAACTCCGAGCGGCCGATCATCTCGACCGGGATGCAGCCCTTGTGGCGCGACAGGTCGAGCTCGACCGCCTGGGCGCTGCGCGACAGGTTGGCGATGCACAAGATCGCCTCGTCCTCGTATTCGCGGACATAGGCCAGGACCTTGCGGTTGCCGGGATAGAGGAAGCGCAGCGTGCCCCGCGAGAACGCCTTGTGCCCCTTGCGCACGGCGATCAGGCGCTTCATCCAGTTGAGCAGGGAGGACGGGCTGCGCTGCTGGGCCTCGACGTTGAGCGCGCCGTGGCCGTAGACCGGGTCGGCGATCGCCGGCAGGTAGAGCGAGGCCGGGTCCGCGCGCGAGAAGCCGCCGTTGCGGTCGGACGTCCACTGCATGGGCGTGCGGACGCCGTCCCGGTCGCCGAGGAACACGTTGTCGCCCATGCCGATCTCGTCGCCGTAGTAGACGATCGGCGTGCCGGGCATCGAGAACAGCAGGCTGTTCAGCAGCTCGATCTTGCGACGGTCGTTGTCCATCAGCGGGGCCAGCCGGCGGCGGATGCCGAGATTGATCCGCATGCGCCGGTCGTGGGCGTAGAAGTTCCAGAGATAGTCGCGCTCCCGGTCGGTCACCATCTCGAGCGTCAGCTCGTCGTGGTTGCGCAGGAAGATCGCCCACTGGCAGCTTTCCGGGATCTCCGGCGTCTGGCGCATGATGTCGGTGATCGGGTGCCGGTCCTCCTGCGCCACCGCCATGTAGATGCGCGGCATCAGCGGGAAGTGGAAGTTCATGTGGCACTCGTCGCCGCCCTTCGACAGGTCGCCGAAATAGGGCAGCACGTCCTCGGGCCACTGGTTGGCCTCGGCCAGCAGCATCCGGTCGGAATAGTGGGCGTCGATCTCGGCGCGGACGCGCTTCAGCACCTCGTGCGTCTCGTCCAGGTTCTCGCAGTTCGTGCCCTCGCGCTCGACCAGATAGGGCACGGCGTCGAGGCGCAGCCCGTCCACCCCCATCTTCAGCCAGAAGTGCAGGACGCTCAGCACCTCCTTCAGGACCCGGGGATTGTCGTAGTTCAGGTCGGGCTGATGGGAATAGAAGCGGTGCCAGAAATAGGCCTTCGCGACCGGGTCCCAGGTCCAGTTCGACTTCTCGGTGTCGAGAAAGATGATCCGCGTGCCCTGGTACTTCTGGTCGGTGTCCGACCAGACGTAGAAGTCGCGCAGCGCCGAGCCCGGCTTCGCGGTGCGCGCGCGCTGGAACCATTCGTGCTGGTCGGAGGTGTGGTTCACGACCAGCTCGGTAACGACGCGGATGCCGCGGTCGTGGCATTCCCTCACCAGCGCGCGGAAGTCGCGCATCGTGCCGTAGCGGGGATTGATGTTGCGGTAGTCGGCGATGTCGTAGCCGTCGTCGCGCAGCGGCGAAGGGTAGAAGGGCAGCAGCCAGAGGGCCGTGACCCCCAGGTCCTGGAGATAGTCCAGCTTTCGCGCCAGGCCTGCGAAATCCCCGATGCCGTCGTCGTTGGCATCGAAGAAGGCCTTGACGTGGAGCTGATAGATAATGGCGTCCTTGTACCAGAGGCGGTCGTTTCTATCGATCATGGGCAGGAAATTCCCGTCGGGCAGAGGCCGGACCCGCTTCGGCCGGCGGGCTCACGTCCGTTAACACGTGAATGACGCATCCTGCACCCGGCCATCGCCGCAAAAGTGCCCGCGCGGGCACCTGGGCGCAGGTCGGAGCAGGGATCGGGGGCAGGATCGGGGCGCGGGCCGGGCCCCTCCTCGCTCCCCCGACCCGCGGGTTTGCGCCGGCCTCAGTACCAGTCCCGCACGCGCACTTCGACGCCGGAATCCTGGCCGACGAGGCGCGCGAACTCCTCGATGTCGCTGCCGCGCGAATGGTACGGGTAGACGATGCCCGGGCGGAACGCGCGCACCGCGTCGGCCGCCTGCTCGACCGACATCGTATAGGGCAGGTTCATGGGCACGAAGGCGACGTCGATGTCGCGCTGCGCCCGCATCTCCGGGGTGTCCTCGGTATCGGCGGCGACGTAGACCCTGGTGTCTCCCAGCGTCAGGACGTAGCCGTTGTCGCGCCCCTTGGGATGGTACTGGAGCCGGTCCTCGGTGGTGTTGTAGGCCGGGACGGCCTCGATCGCGAGGTCGGCGACGGTGGTCTCGTCCCCGTTCGCCATCACCTCGGCGTTGTCGCGCAGCTCGGGCGGCAGCGCGTCATGGACGGTCTGCGTCACGACCAGCGCGGTGTCGTCCCCGGCCACCGCCGACAGCGTCTCGGCGTCGAGATGGTCCGGATGCTGGTGCGTGATCAGGATCAGGTCCGGGGCCGGCAGGTCTCCGTAGCGTTCGGCGCCGCCGACGGGATCGACATAGACGGTCTTGCCGTCCCACGTCATCACGAAGCTCGCATGTTCGATCGGCTGGACGACGAGGTCGCCCTGCTCCGTCGGGATCCGGTCGCCCTCGATGGACCCCCGGGCCGCCTCCTGGGCGTTCGCGGGGATCGCGGCCGATGCCATCGCCGCCATGGCCGCGGCGGCGGACAGGGTACGCAAGTGGTGCATGTGCACGCCTCCTGAGAGTTTCGCCTGACGGATTCGCCTGACGGATTCGCCTGACGGATTCGAATGTCCCATCACCTCACGGCGGGCGGCCCGTTTCAACCCCGATGCACCCCGGGGCCTGTCGAAGGGCATGCGCGCCGATGGCCGCTAGCGGCCGGGCACCGGGCAGTTGGCTATGATCTGGTAGCAGAGCTGGATGTCCCGCCCCCGGTTGTAGTCGACCTGCCGGACGACGTCGTCCTCGATCGTGAACGTCGCCTCGCAGGCGAAGCTCGCGGTCCGGTAGGAGACCTCGGGCCGGACGGCCCGGACACCCCGCGCGCGCAGTATCCCGACCTCCTCGTACTCGACGTCCCTGGTCACGTTCGTCCGGTCGCGGCGATAGGCCAGGAGGCGCCGGTCACCCACCTCGACGGTCTTCTCGGGAACGCCGGCGCAGGCGTAGAGGTCGGCCTCGGGCAGGCCGACCAGCGCCGTCCGGGCCTGCTCGGCGAATTCGGCGCGCGGGCCGCCGCAGGCGGCGAGCGGGACCAGCACGGCCAGCGCGAGACTGCGGCGAACGGGGGATGCGGCCATCGGAAACCTCGATCGATGATGCTGCCATGCCGGACAACAGCGGCCGGGCGGCGGCGTTACTGGACCTCGGCGGTATAGCGGGCGAGCCAGCGCTCGTTGTGCGCCGGGTCGGCGGGCGGCGACAGGGGCCGCCACGTCGGCAGGGGCCGGGGCCAGCCGCCGACGTCGCGGGGGTGGTCGATCGTGCGGCCCCCGCCCGAGCGGACCTGGGCGACGATCCGGCGGTCGATCGCGTCCCGGTCCTTCGGGCGGGCGCCGACGCGCGGCAGCAGCGTGTCGGGCAGCCGCTCGGCCGGCACCAGCACCAGCCCGTCGAACGGGACCGGCGGCTGCGCGGCCAGCGGCTCCTTCATCCTCTCGGGCTCGTCCGCCCCCAGCAGATCCGCCGCGTCCGTGCCGCGCGGGCCGCGATTGCCTTCGAGAAAGACGCGGCTGGCGGGATGGAAGCGGCGCTGGAAGTGGATCGCGTCCGCCTCCCGGTTCGACGGCCCGGGCAGGACGAGGTTGCCGACGACCGACGACATGAACGGCTCCGGCCCGCCGTAGAAATGGATCGCATTATGGGCGGCGTCGTAGATCAGGTTGTTGGCGATCAGGGTCGTCGTGCCCTGGCCGGCGGCGGGGTTGCGGCGGGTGTTGTGGGCGAACAGGTTGCCGATAACGGAAACCCGCCGGCTGCCGTCCCCGACCAGCAGCCCGTACCCGTGCTCGCCCTTGGGATGGCCGGCGTCGTTCAGCATCTCCGAGACGATGCTGTTGCGGATGGTGACGTCGTGGACCGGCGAGAACCAGGTGCTGATCCCCTCGTCGACGGCCCAGCTGACCGAGCAGTGGTCGATGACGACGTTGTGGACGGGGCGGCTGCCGTCGCGCTGGCCGAGGATCACGATGCCGTCGCGGTCGTCGAGCGGCGTGTCGCCCGGCTCGGAGCCGACGCGGATGCGCAGGTGCTGGACCACCACGTCGTGGGTCGAGATGCGCAGGCCCCCGCCGGCCAGCGTGATCCCCGGCGAGGGCGCCGTCTGCCCGGCGACGGTGACGTGCGGGTCGCGGACCCTGAGATCGCTCTTCAGGTCGATCCGGCCGCCGACCTCGAACACGATCAGCCGCGGCCCCCTCTCGAGCAGCGCGTCGCGCAACGATCCCGGCCCGCTGTCCGCGATCGTCGTCACCGGGATGACGCGACCGTCGAGCCCGCCGCGCGTCTGCGTGCCGAACCCCTCGAACCCCCATGCCGGAAACACCGCCAGCAGCAACGCGAGCGTTGCGACGAACGCCAGGACGCGGCGCTCCATTCCTCTCCGCATGGTCCACTCCCCTTGCCCATCGTGGAACGCCCGTCGGGTCGGGGCGTTCCAGGGAGCTTGACTGAGTTCCTGTTTTGTTCCATACTGCCCTTCCCCGACCGGAAGGAACAGGCCCGTGACGCTCGACCCCCGCCAGGAACTGTTCTGCCGTCTGGTCGCCAACGGCGCCACCCCCGCCACCGCGGCACGCATGATCGGCTACGCCGACCCGGCCGCGGGCGAGGCGCTGCTGGCCGAGCCCGGCATGGGCGAGCGGGTGGCCACATTGTCCGCCGCCCGCGAGGTCGGCCACGCCGCCATGTTCGAGCGGCTGGAGGCTTGGCTGTCCCACTTGGTCGAACACTCCATCGCCACCGGCCAGACCGGCCACGCGCTGCGCGCGATCGACCGGCTGATGCAGCTGCACGGCATGAACGGCAAGGGCAACGGCCGCCTGCCCGCGATCGAGCTGGCAAAGCCCACCCCCGCCCCGATCCTCGACGACCTCGACCTGACGGCGATGCTGCCGTCCGTCGTCGCCGAACTCGCCGCCGAGCCGCCCCTGAACCGCCGCGAGCGCCGCGCCCTCAAGTCGATGACCCGCCGCAAGTAGAACATCCCCTCTCCCGTGCAACGGGAGAGGGAGGGGCCCGCACCGCAGGTGCGGGAGGGTGAGGGCTGCGCGCTCTCGCCCCAAAAGCCGTTTCCCGCCGCCCGACCCTCACCTTCCCACCGCTGACGCGGCGGGCCCTCCCTCTCCCGTTGCGCGGGAGAGGGAATTTTCAATCATGCGTGCGGCCCTCCCACCAACCCTTCCCGACCCCACCCCCACAAACCCCCACACCACCCCCACAAACCCCCACAAACCCCCACGCCGCCGCCCCAGGGCGCCGCCGGCGCGCCCGGCCGGTGGACAGCCGTCCCCGCTCCGCGGTAAAAGCACCAGTCCAAAAGCGGCCCGGCAATCCCCAAATATCAGGGCCCTCAATCAGCGTCGCGGGAACCGATCATCGTCATGCAGACCGCCAACGACATCCGCACCACCTTCCTGGACTATTTCGCCAGGCATGGTCATCAGGCCGTCGAGTCGAGCCCGCTGGTGCCGCGGAACGACCCGACGCTGATGTTCACCAACGCCGGCATGGTGCAGTTCAAGAACGTGTTCACCGGTGCGGAGGCGCGTCCCTACAGCCGGGCGACGACGGCGCAGAAATGCGTCCGCGCCGGCGGCAAGCACAACGACCTCGACAATGTCGGCTACACCGCGCGCCACCACACCTTCTTCGAGATGCTCGGCAACTTCTCGTTCGGCGACTACTTCAAGGACGTCGCGATCGAGCTGGCCTGGAACCTCGTCACGAAGGAATACGGGCTGCCGGCCGACCGCCTGACGGTGACCGTCTATGCCGACGACGACGAGGCGTTCGGCCTGTGGCGCCGCATCGCCGGCCTGCCCGAGCACAAGATCATCCGCATCGCGACCGACGACAATTTCTGGCGCATGGGCGACACCGGCCCCTGCGGGCCGTGCTCCGAGATCTTCTACGACCACGGGCCCCACGTCGCGGGCGGCCCGCCGGGCAGCCCGGATGCCGACGGCGACCGCTTCATCGAGATCTGGAACCTCGTCTTCATGCAGTACGAGCAGGTCTCCGCCAGCGAGCGCATCCTGCTGCCCAAGCCCTCGATCGACACCGGCATGGGGCTGGAGCGCCTGGCCGCCGTGCTGCAGGGCAAGCACGACAACTACGACATCGACCTGATGCGGGCGCTGATCCTCGCCTCGGCCGACGCCAGCGGGACCTCGCCGGACGGCGCCAAGGCGGTGTCGCACCGCGTCATCGCCGACCACCTGCGGGCCTGCTCCTTCCTGATCGCCGACGGCGTGCTGCCCTCGAACGAGGGCCGCGGCTACGTGCTGCGCCGGATCATGCGCCGGGCGATGCGCCACGCCCACATGCTGGGCTGCCGCGACCCGCTGATGTACCGGCTCGTCCCGGCCCTGACGCACGAGATGGGCCGCGCCTATCCCGAGCTGCTCCGGGCCCAGGCGCTGATCACCGAGACGCTGAAGCTGGAGGAGACGCGCTTCAAGCAGACGCTGGAGCGCGGCCTGCGGCTGCTCGAGGACGAGACGGCCTCGCTCGCGCCGGACGGCGCGCTGCCCGGCGAGACCGCGTTCAAGCTCTACGACACCTACGGCTTCCCGCTCGACCTGACGCAGGACGTGCTGCGCGGGCAGGGCCGCACGGTCGACGTCGAGGGCTTCGACAAGGCGATGCGCCGCCAGCGCGAGGAGGCGCGCCGCAGTTGGGCCGGCTCCGGCGAGGCCGCGACCGAGCGGCTGTGGTACGAGCTGAAGGACGAGGTCGGCGCGACCGAGTTCCTCGGCTACGACGCCGAGGTCGCCGAGGGCAAGGTCGTGGCCCTAATCAGGGACGGCGCCCGGGTCGAGCGGGCCGCGGCCGGGGACGCGGTGCAGGTGGTCGTCAACCAGACGCCGTTCTACGCCGAGTCGGGCGGCCAGGTCGGCGATTGCGGCGTCATGTTCAGCCCCCGCGGGACCGAGGTCGAGGTGCGCGACGCCCAGAAGAAGCTGGGCCTGCTGTGGGTCCACGACGCGCAGGTGACGCGCGGCGAGCTGAAGGTCGGCGACGTCGTCGAGCTGCGCGTCGACCATGCGCGCCGCGAGGCCATCCGGGCCAACCACTCCGCGACCCATCTTCTGCACGAGGCGCTGCGCCGCCGCCTGGGCGAGCACGTGACCCAGAAGGGCTCGCTCGTCGCCCCGGACCGGCTGCGCTTCGACATCAGCCAGCCGGTGCCGCCCGCGGCGGCCGACCTCGACGCGGTCGAGGCCGAGGTCAACCGCCGCATCCTCGCCAACAGCGACGTCGAGACGCGGCTGATGTCGCCGGACGAGGCGCGGGCGACCGGCGCCATGGCGCTGTTCGGCGAGAAATACGGCGACGAGGTGCGCGTCGTCTCGATGGGCGGGCGCGAGCCCGACCTGCAGCGGGACTACTCGATCGAGCTGTGCGGCGGGACCCATGTCCGGCGCACCGGCGACATCGGCCTGTTCAAGATCGTCGCCGAAGGGGCGGTCGCCGCCGGCGTGCGCCGGATCGAGGCGCTGACCGGGGAGGGGGCGCTCTCCTACCTCAACGACCAGGAGCACCGCCTGGCCGAGACGGCGGCGGTGCTGAAGACGACCCCGGCCGAGGTGCCGGCCCGCGTCGCCTCGCTGGTCGAGGAGCGCCGCCGGATGGAGCGCGAGCTGGCCGACCTGCGCCGCCAGGTCGCCCTGTCGGGCACCGGGGCGCAGGCCGAGGCCGGTGCCGGCGAGAAGGACGTGAACGGCGTGAAGTTCGCCGCGCGCGTGCTCCGGGACTTCCCGGCCAAGGACCTCAAGCCGATGGCCGACGAGCTGAAGCGCAAGCTCGGCTCCGGCGTGGTGGCGCTGGTCTCGGTGGCCGAGGGCAAGGCCTCCCTGGTGGTCGGCGTCACCGACGATCTGACGGGCCGGTACGACGCGGTCGAGCTGGTGCGCGCCGGCTCGGTCGCGCTGGGCGGCAAGGGCGGCGGCGGACGGCCCGACATGGCCCAGGCCGGCGGTCCCGACGGCGACCGGGCGCAGGCCGCGGTCGAGGCGATCGAGCAGGCGGTCGCCGGCCGGTAGCGGTTCGGGCCTCCCCGTCGCCACGGACGGGGAGGAGCGCCGTTTCCGGGTGAAGGGTCTGGCCTTTCGCACCGCGATGGGGGATCATCCCCGCGTCCCGGCGCGGCCCGTCCGCGCCCGGGCCTGGGGTCGCAAAACGGGTCGAGCCACGCCGATGTCCTTCGCCGGAACCGCAACCTACGTCACCACCGACGACCTTCGCGTCGCCGTCAATGCCGCGGTCGCGCTGGAGCGGCCGCTGCTGGTCAAGGGCGAGCCGGGGACCGGCAAGACCATCCTCGCCCACGAGATCGCGCAGGCGCTCGGCAAGCCGCTGATCCAGTGGCACGTCAAGTCGACGACCAAGGCCCAGCAGGGCCTGTACGAGTACGACGCCGTGAGCCGCCTGCGCGACAGCCAGCTCGGCGACCCGCGGGTGCACGACATCTCGAACTACATCGTCAAGGGAAAGCTGTGGGAGGCGTTCGACGCCGACGAGGCGCCGGTCCTGCTGATCGACGAGATCGACAAGGCGGACATCGAGTTCCCGAACGACCTGCTGTTGGAACTCGACCGGATGGAGTTCCACGTCTACGAGACGCGCCAGGTCGTCAAGGCGCGCAAGCGGCCGGTCGTCGTCATCACCTCGAACAACGAGAAGGAGCTGCCGGACGCCTTCCTGCGCCGCTGCTTCTTCCACTATATCCGCTTTCCCGACCCGGACACGATGGCGCGCATCGTCGACGTGCATTTCCCCGGCCTGAAGCAGGACCTGCTGCGCGAGGCGCTGACCCTGTTCTACGAGGTGCGCGACGTGCCGGGCCTCAAGAAGAAGCCGAGCACGTCGGAGCTGCTGGACTGGATACGGCTTCTGGTGGTCGAGGACGTCGGCGCCGACACGCTGCGCGAACGCGACCCGAAGAAGCTGACGCTTCCGCTGCACGGCGCGCTGCTGAAGAACGAGCAGGACGTGATGCTGTTCGAGAGGCTCGCCTTCATGGCGCGCCGGGAGCGAGGCTGAACCGGAGGGCGGGAGGCCCATGTTCCCAACCTTCTTCTACGAGCTGCGCAAGGCCCAGGTCCCGGTCTCCCTCAAGGAGTACCTGACCTTGATGGAGGCCATGCGCAAGGGCGTGGCCGGCTGGCGGGTCGAGGACTTCTACTATCTGGCCCGGTCCTGCCTCGTGAAGGACGAGCGGCATCTCGACCGCTTCGACCGGGTGTTCGGGACCGTGTTCAAGGGCGTGGAGGGCGGCGGCCGCACGGTGGAGGAGGTCCACGCCTCGATCCCGGAGGAGTGGCTGCGCAAGCTCGCCGAGAAGTACCTGACCGAGGAGGAGAAGCGGCAGATCGAGTCGCTGGGCGGCTGGGAGAAGCTGATGGAGACCCTGGCCCAGCGCCTGGCGGAGCAGCGGGACCGGCACCAGGGCGGCAACCGCTGGATCGGCACGGCCGGCACCTCGCCCTTCGGGGCCTACGGCTACAATCCCGAGGGCGTGCGCATCGGCCAGCAGGAGAGCCGGAACCGCCGGGCGGTCAAGGTCTGGGACCGGCGCGACTTCCGCAACCTGGACGACCAGGTCGAGCTGGGGACCCGCAACATCAAGGTGGCCCTGCGCCGGCTGCGGAAATTCGCCCGCACCGGGGCGGCCGAGACCCTCGACCTTCCCGACACGATCCGCTCGACCGCGCGCAACGCCGGCTATCTCGACCTGAAGATGGTGCCCGAGCGCCACAACGCCGTGAAGGTGCTGCTGTTCCTCGACATCGGCGGCAGCATGGACGACCACGTCCGGATCTGCGAGGAGCTGTTCTCCGCCGCGCGCGGCGAGTTCAAGCATCTCGAATACTTCTACTTCCACAACTGCGTGTACGAGAGCGTGTGGCGCGACAACCGGCGCCGCCACGAGCAGCGAATCGCGACCTGGGACGTCCTGCACACCTATCCCGCCGACTACCGCCTGGTCTTCGTCGGCGACGCGGCCATGAGCCCCTACGAGATCGTCTATGCCGGCGGCAGCGTCGAGCACTGGAACGAGGAGCCGGGGCAGGTCTGGCTCCAGCGCATGCTCGGCGTCTACCACAAGGCGGTGTGGCTCAACCCCGTCCCGGAGAGCCGCTGGGCCCACAGCCACAGCACGCGCCTCATCGGCAACCTGATGGAAGGCCGGATGTACCCGCTGACCCTGGACGGGCTGGACCGCGCGATGCGTGCGCTGTCGCGGTAGAGCGTTTCCGGTTCTCCGGAAACGCTCAGGGGCGCGACCGCGCCCCCGCCCCGTCAGGGGCGAAAGCCAAGCAACTGTCTTTTCATGGGCCGTAGATGCGCTGGTCCCGGATCAGCGCATTGGCCAAGACGATGAGTTTGCGCATGACGGCGACGATGGCGACCTTGGGCTTTTTTCCCGCGTTGCGCAGGCGGCTGTAGAAGGTGGCGAGCGGTGGGTTGCATCGGGTCGCGACAAGGGCGGCCATGTAGAGAACGGAGCGCAAGGCGGGCCTGCCGCCATAGATGCTTCGCGCTCCCTTTCTGCGTCCGCTGTCATTGTCCATGGGGGCAACGCCGACCAGTGCAGCCACCTGATGGCGGCTGAGCTGCCCCAGTTCCGGCAGGAAGGCCAGAAGAGCCGTACACAGGACAGGCCCGACACCGGGTATCGACAGCACCATGCGGGCCTTGTCGCGGAGCGACGCCGACGTTTCGATATGCTCGGCGATGCGCTTGTCGAGCCGGGCAATGTGAGCTTTCAGAGATGCCAGACGGCGGTTGGTCAGGCGCCGCAGTTCCGGGTCCCGGAGGGTTTCAGCCTGATTGGCGACCATGGTTTGTTCGGCAAGCACCTGACGCCGATAGGTGGCCAGTTCGGCCAAGCGCTCCTGGGCAGGGTCCGGGCGGCGTTCCGTACCCGGAATGGCGCGGGCATATGCCAGGATCATCTGGGCGTCGAGCTTGTCGTTCTTGGCCCAGCGCCCCGAAGCGCGGGCGAACAACCGTACCTTGCGCGGGTCGACGATGCGCACGGAAAAGCCTGCCGAGCAAAGATCATGGACGACGGCGCGTTCATATCCCCCGCTGGCTTCCGCGACGAACTGGACCGTGCGGCCGGCGAACCGCTGAGCCAGTTGGGCTCTGCCGCCGGTAGAATTGGCCATCTGGAATGCCTCGCCGGTATCGCCATCCCGGCAGTCCAGTCGAGCCTTGCTCACGTCGAGCGCAATGATAGAGTCGGTTCGTGCCATCTTCATTCCCCAGCCTTGCCCGTGCGGGGCTGCATCCCCGCGCAACTGTTCGGGTCGATGAAGGTGCCATCCGGGGAGCCATGCTTGGCTACGGAGCGAAACCTACCTGGTCACGGATCGGTCTCCCGGAAGGCCCGCCGGCCGGGGCATGCCCCGGCCGGCGGCGGCACTCATTCTATGTGATTCGATAACACAAGCCACGGACGTGGCGCCGGCGCTTGAGGAACACGCCAGCCCGAGCGCGGTTCTCTGCCGTTCGATCTATGTCCCGGGCCGGTTTCGGCGGGATTTATCGCGTTGCGCGAGTTTGTCCACAGAAATGTAACACCGACCCTCTGGTCATCGGCGGGCTCATCTGGTAGTCTTTAATTATACCGGCACCAGATATTGGGGGCGTTGAGGGTGCCTGGCCCAAATGGCTGTAGGATATACCTCGGCCGTACGCTAAGAATATGACAGGGACCCGGACGATTGGAGACGGCGGATGAGTTGGACGGACGAAAGGGTCGAGAGGCTCAGGGAACTCTGGGGGCAGGGCGTCAGCGCGAGTGAGATCGCCGACATGCTCGGCGACGTGACCCGGAACGCCGTCATCGGCAAGGCGCATCGGCTCGGCCTGTCCGGGCGTCCCTCTCCGATCAAGAAGAGGCCCGTCCGCGGCGCCACGATCCTGAACCTGACCGAGCGCATGTGCAAATGGCCGGTCGGCGATCCGAAGCACGCCGATTTCCATTTCTGCGGCAAGACCGCCCATCCCGGGCTTCCCTACTGCACGGAACATGCGGCCGTCGCCTACCAGCCGGCCCAGAAGAAGCGCGACGACGAACGCAAGATCGGCGCGGCCTGAACGGCCGTCCCGTACGCAGGGCGGTGTCCGCTGCCGCCCTGCACCCATGCCGCGGTCGGCATGGATGAAAGCTGCATTCCCCACCGGAACAGCACCTTAAGCGTGAATGGCGGGCTGCCGGATTCGGCGCTACCAAGATATCGGCGCGGCGTGGCCGCCACATGTCGTGGGAGAAGAGCCATGGCGGTGGTCATCGGGGGAATCCCGCCCCATAGGGGTGCCGACAACCACTTGGTCGGGACCGGGCTGCCCGACGTGATCTTCGGCGATCCCTATACGACCGGCAACGACCTGGGCGTCCCCGAGGTGGGCGGCATTCTGTCCTCGGGTCGGGGTGGCAATGACCGGCTGGAGGGGCTGGCCAGCGGGTCCGGGCTCGATTCCGATTTCCTGTACGGCGACGCCTGGGAGATCGCGGGTAAGGGGCGAGGCGGCAACGACCGCATCGACGGCGGTCCGGACATGGACCGGTTCCGGGGCGACGCCGAGTTCATGTCCGGTGCTGCGAGGGGCGGCAACGACCGCATTTGACGCCGGCGCGGGGGAGGACCACGTCTACGGCGACGCCGGCAGGATGTCCGGCCGCTCGAAGGGCGGCAACGACGTCGTGGACGGCGGCGCCGGCGGCATCGACACCACCGACTTCCTCCATGGCGACGCCTATCTCCTCGAAGACCGGGCGGCCGGGGGCAACGATCATGTCCGGGGCGGCCCCATGGACGAGGTCCATGGCGACGCCTCCACCATGACCGGCCATGCCCGGGGCGGGAACGATCACCTCTACGGCGCAGGAGGCACCTCCCTCTACGGCGAAGCCCGCGAGATGGGTGGGAACGCCCGGGGTGGGAACGACCATCTCCTTGGCGGAAGCGATCTGTTCGGCGACGCCAACTGGATGTCGGGCGATGCCGCCGGCGGGGACGACCGCCTCTACGCCCACGCCGGTGGCTCCACCCTCGCGGGCGACGCCATCTTCATGGCCGATCGCGCCCGGGGCGGCGACGACCGCCTGTACGGCGGGGAGGGGGACGACCGCTTCTACGGCGATGCGGCCCGGATGTCCGGGGATGCCGAGGGCGGCGACGACAGGATAACCGGCGACGCCGGCAGGGACGCCTTCCATTTCTCGGGCGCGTTCGGCGACGACGTCATCACCGATGCCGAAAGCGGCGAATGGATCGTCTTCGGCGACTACGCGGATCGGCAGGCGGATTTCACGGTGACGGAACACGCGGACCGAACGGTGATCTCGATCGGGGACGACTCCGTCACCCTGCTCGGCGTCACCGGGCTCGACGCCGGCCTGCTGTCCGGTGCCGACGTCGTGTTCATCGCCTGACGGCCGAGAGGTCGAGAGGTCCTTCCCGCCGGGTGGCGCCAGGGGCCGGGGGGTGAAGCCAAGGCGGCCGCTCCGCCGGCGGGAAGGATCGTTTCGGCCGGGCAGAGTCCCGGCGCGGATTTTCTGTTCGAGGGGGGGAGCTCGGGCCTTGCGGCACGAGATGGTCGGACCGACTGGATTCGAACCAGCGACCTCTTGTCCCCCAGACAAGCGCGCTACCAGCCTGCGCCACGGTCCGAAGCCATGCGCCTCGGCTATCCGCCGGGCGTGACAACCATATGGGTTTCGCCCCCGAAAACTCAACGCCGATTTTATCGGCTCCCGGAATTGCGACGCGATTTTTATCGGCTCAGCCCGGGCGCAGCCGAGGTGGGCGGGGCAGCGGCGGGGCGGCGGTATGGAGCGCCGCGTAGGCGACGGCGATGCGCGCGCCGACACGGGCGTTGTGGGCGACCAGCGCGACGTTGGCCTCCAGGCTCCGGCCCTCCGTCAGCGCCTCCAGGCGGGACAGCAGGAACGGCGTGACCTCCTTCCCGCGGACGCCGCGCGAGGCCGCTTCCGCCTGCGCCTCGGCGATGGCAGCGTCGATCGCCGCGGCGTCCAGGGCGGCCGCGGCCGGGATCGGGTTGCCGATCACGACCCCGCCCCGCAGGCCGAGCTGCCATTTCGCGCGCAGGATGCGCGCCACCTCCTCGGGCGTGTCGCAGCGGCGCACGACCGGCAGGCCGCTGCCCGGCGTGTAGAAGGCCGGCAGCTCGTCCGTGCCGAAGCCGAGCACGGGGACGCCGCGCGTCTCCAGGTATTCCAGCGTCTTCGGCAGGTCCAGGATCGCCTTGGCGCCGGCGCAGACGACCGCGACGTCGGTGCGGGCCAGTTCCTCCAGGTCGGCGGAAACGTCGAAGCTGGTCTCGGCGCCGCGATGGACGCCGCCGATGCCGCCGGTCACGAAGACCGCGATGCCCGCCAGCTTGGCGCAGATCATCGTGGCCGCCACCGTCGTCGCCCCGTCGGCCCCGGTCGCCAGGGCGACGGGCAGGTCCCGGCGGCTGACCTTCATCACCTCCGGGCCGGTGGCGAGCCGCTCCAGGTCCTCGTCGTCGAGGCCGATGCGGATGCGCCCGTCGAGGATGGCGACCGTCGCCGGCACCGCGCCGGCGGCGCGCACCGTCCGCTCGACCGTGCGCGCCGTCTCGACGTTGCGGGGATAGGGCATGCCGTGGGAGATGATCGTCGATTCGAGGGCGACCACGGCCCGGTTCGCCTGCAGCGCCTCGGCGACCTCGGGTCGGATCGACAGATATTCCTGCATCGTTTCTCCCGTCTTCTGCGTCATGCCCGGGCTCCCGCAAGGCCCGATCGCTCCACCAGCGCCTCGGCGCTGAGCCCCGCATATACGGTATCCGGCGTCTCGACCGCCAGTGCCGCGCAGGCGAGGCCGACCTGGACCGCCTCCGCGGTGGGCAGGCCCAGGGCGCGGCCGTAGATCGTGCCGGCCACGAGCGCGTCGCCGGCGCCGGTCACCTCGCGCACCCGGGCGGGCAGCGCCGGCAGGAAGTCCCATTCCCCGCCACCCGCGACGAAGACGCCGTCGGCGCCGCGCGTGATGACCGTGTCCGCCACGCCGAAGCCGAGCAGCCGGGCCGCGGCGACGCACAGGTCGAGCGGCGCCCTGATCTCGACCCGCGCCAGCCGCGATGCCTCGTCGCGGTTCGCGAACAGCACGTCGATGCCGGGCAGCAGCCCGTCGAGCCTGGCCGCCTTCGCGACCGAGACGGGATCGACGAACAGCCTCACGCCCGCGGGCCGCATCCTGAACAGGAAGCCCAGGCTCTCGGCGGGCAGGTTGCAGTCGACGAACCAGGCGTCGAAGCCGGCCATCCGGGGCAGCAGCCCGGCCAGCAGGTCCGGCGTCAGCTCCTCGTAGACCGCCATGTCCGCGAGCGCCACCGCCAGCTCGCCCTTCGGGTCGATCAGGGCCGTGTAGGTCGCGGTCGGCCGGGTCCCGGAGACGGTGGTCAGCCCGCAGTCCACGCCCGCCGCCGCAAGGCCGTCGCGCACCTCGGCGCCGTCGGCGTCCGCGCCGGTCCGGCTCAGCAGCGCGACGTCGAGGCCGAGCCGGGCCAGGGTCTCGGCGACGTTGCGCGCGACCCCGCCCGTCCCCGTGCGGACCGACACCGGATTGGAGCTGCCGAGGACCACCGGCCCGGCGCTGTGGGCCTTGCGGTCGATATGGGCGGCACCGATGCAGAGGACGGCGGCCATGGGGGATTCCGGGCACGGGCGAATGCAGGTCCAGAGTGCCATCACCCCGGGCGGAACGGCAACGACGCGCATGGTGCGGGGCACCGCTTTCACCCATATTGAGGACATGACCCCGCAGCCTTCCAAGCCCGAGACCTGGATCCGCGTGCGGCCGGAAGGGCTCTTCGTCGAGCCCGGCGGCTTCTACGTCGACCCCGTGCGCCCGGTCGCGTGCGCCGTCGTGACCCACGGGCATGCCGATCATGCCCGCCCCGGCAACCGGACCGTCATCGCCACGCCGGAGACGCTGGCGATCATGCGGGTCCGTGCCGGCCCGGCCGCGGGCGAGGTGCTGCGGCCGCTCCCCTATGGCGAGACGCTGCAACTGGGCGAGGTCGAGCTGCGGCTCGCCCCGGCCGGCCACGTCCTGGGCAGCGCCCAGGCCTCGATCACTTGGCGCGGCACCAGGGTCGTGGTCTCCGGCGACTACAAGCGCCGGCCCGACCCCACCTGTGCGCCGTTCGAGGTCGTGCCCTGCGACGTCTTCGTCACCGAGGCGACCTTCGGCCTGCCGGTGTTCCGGCATCCCGACGACCGGGAGGAGATCGGCCGCCTGCTGCATTCGCTACGCGTCTTCCCGGAACGCTCCCACGTCGTCGGCGCCTATGCGCTGGGGAAGTGCCAGCGCCTGATCGCGCTCCTCCGGGCGGCCGGCTACGACGAGCCGGTCTTCCTGCACGGTGCGCTGATCCCGCTGTGCGAGCTCTATGTCCGCCACGGCGTCGACCTCGGCGACTTCCGGTCGGCGACCTCCCTCGGCAAGGAAGAACTGCGCGGGCGGGTCGTGCTCGCTCCGCCCTCCGCGATCGCCGACCGCTGGGCGCGGCGCCTGGCCGAGCCGGTGGTCGTGATGGCGTCGGGCTGGATGGCCGTGCGCCAGCGCGCGCGCCAGCGCGGCGTCGAGCTGCCGCTGGTCGTGTCCGACCATGCCGACTGGGACGAGCTGACCCGGACGCTGGAGGAGGTCGCCCCGACGGAAGTCTGGGTCACCCACGGCAACGAGGAGGCGCTGGTGCATTGGGCCCAGGGCCGCGGGTTCCGCGCGCGGGCGCTGTCGCTGATCGGCTTCGGCGAGGAGGAGCAGGACACGGCACCGGCCGGGGACGCCTCATGAGGGCCTTCGCCTCCCTCATCGACGCTCTCGTCTTCACGCCGTCGCGCAACGGCAAGATCCGGCTCCTGGCGGACTACTTCGCGCAGACGCCCGATCCCGACCGGGGCTGGGCGCTCGCAGCGCTGACGGGCGGCCTGTCCTTCGCCGAAGCCAAGCCGGCCGCGATCCGGGGGCTCGTGATGCAGCGGGTCGACCCCGTGCTGTTCGGCTGGTCCTACGACTTCGTCGGGGACATGGCGGAGACGATCTCCCTGATCTGGCCCCAGCGGCCGGACGCCGGCTCGCCGCCGCGCCTGTCGGAAGTGGTCGACGCGCTATCGGCCGCCCATCGCGGCTCGGCGCTCGGCCTGGTGGAAGCCTGGCTCGACCGGCTCGACGCACCGGGCCGGCACGCGCTGATCAAGCTGATCACCGGGTCCATGAGGGTCGGGGTCTCGGCCCGTCTCGCCAAGACGGCGCTCGCTTCCCTCGGCGCGCCCGGGGTCGACGAGATCGAGGAGGTCTGGCACGGCCTGACGCCGCCCTACGGACCCCTGTTCGACTGGATCGAGGGGCGGGTGCCGCGCCCGCCCGTCTCCCACGGCGCCGGGTTCCGGCCGCTGATGCTCGCCAACCCGCTGGAGGACGCCGAGGTCGGCGGGTTCGAGATCGGGGACTACCGGGCGGAATGGAAATGGGACGGCATCCGGGTCCAGCTGGCCGCGCGCGGCGGCGAGCGGCGGATCTGGTCGCGCACGGGCGAGGAGATCTCCCGCGGCTTTCCCGAGATCGCCGATGCCATGGGGTTCGACGCGGTCGTCGACGGCGAGCTGCTGGTCGTGCGCGACGGGACGGTGGCTCCGTTCAACGACCTGCAGCAGCGGCTCAACCGCAAGGCCGTGACGGCGAAGCTGCTGGAAGGCCACCCGGCCCATGTGCGGCTCTACGACATCCTGTTCGAGGGCGCCGACGACCTGCGCGGCCTTCCCTTCGACGAGCGCAGGCGGCGCCTGCAGTCCTGGTTCGAGCGGGTCCGGCCGGCGCTCATGGACGTGTCGCCGCTGATCCCGTTCGAGGGCTGGGACGACCTGGCCCGGCTGAGGGACGGCGCCCGGAACGCCGCGATCGAGGGGCTGATGCTGAAGCGCGGCGACAGCAGCTACGTCGCCGGGCGGCCCAAGGGCCCCTGGTTCAAGTGGAAGCGCGGCCCGCTGACGCTCGACACCGTGCTGATGTATGCCCAGCGCGGCCACGGCAAGCGCTCGTCCTTCTATTCCGACTTCACCTTCGGGACCTGGCGGGACGGCGAGCTGGTGCCGGTCGGAAAGGCCTATTTCGGCTTCACCGACGAGGAGCTGACCCAGCTCGACCGCTGGGTGCGCAACAACACGGTGCGGCGCTACGGCCCGGTGCGCGAGGTGACGCCCGGGCTCGTGCTGGAGGTCGCCTTCGACAGCGTCCACCGCTCATCCCGGCACAAGAGCGGCGTCGCGATGCGTTTCCCCCGCATCCACCGCATCCGCTGGGACAAGCCCCCCGCCGAAGCCGACCGGCTGGAGACGCTGGAGCGCATGATCGTCGGGGAGGCGGAAGCGTAGCGGCATGCCGCCGCGCTCCGCTTCCCCGCAGCGGGGTCAGGCGGCCTTGATCGCCTTCTTGTTGACGTCGTCGATCGCGAGACGGTTCAGCTTCTCGTCGGTCGCGCGCTCCTCCTTCAGCGTCTCCTCGAGGAGGTTGGCGACGTCGCGCTCGCCGATCGCCTGGGCATAGGCGTGGACCGTGCCGTAGGAGGCGATCTCGTAGTGCTCGACCTTCTGGGCAGCGGCGATCAGGGCGGCGTCCTTCAGCTCGGGCGGAAAGTCCTTCTCCATGATGTCGCGCGCTTCCTCGACCAGGCCCTCCATCGCGTGGCAGAGCTTGCCGCGCGCGCGGGTCTCCAGCTTCTCGAACACCTGCTCGAGGCGGGCGATCTGGCCTTCGGTCTCTTCCTTGTGAGCCTCGAACGCCTGCTTCAGCTTCTGGTTGCTGGCCGCGCGGGCGAGGCGGGGGAGCGCCTTGGTGAGCTGCTTCTCGGCGTTGTAGATGTCGCGCAGCTCCTCGATCAGGAGATCCTTCATCGTGCCGTTCTTCATCGTGGTGCTCCTAGGTGACATCGCATTGACCGGATTCATCCGGTCGCCCGCGCACCAACAGCGCCTCAGGCGAGCGGTTCCCGCTCGAGCCTGCGCAGCCACAGGCCGACCAGGATCACGCCCGTCACCAGATGGACGGTACCGGCGGGTATCCACATGATCAGGCCGGCGAGCTGCTGGTCGTCGAGCGCCGAGATGCCCCACAGCGTCGCCGCGTCCCCGTAGCTCGGATAGAGCTGGCGGGGCGCGAAGGTCAGCAGCGCTCCGAGCAGGCCGCCGGCGACCACCGTGACCAGCGTCCAGAAGGCGGCCAGCGGCCGTCCCATTGGGCCGTGACGCCCGCTGTGGATCACCGCCCACCAGAACAGCAGCGCGGTGCCGAGGAAACACACGTGCTCGATCGTGTGGACGAGGTCGTCGAAGCGTGCCGCCTCGAACGCACCCGGCGCGTGCCATCCCCAGAGCGCAACCATCTGCAGCAGGGTCGCGACCGACGGCAGGGTCAGGAAGGCGAGCGGGCCGGCGAGGGGGCGGGCGGCCAGCACTCCGGCGACCTTGCCGCGCCATGGGGCGGGCAGGGCCCACAGCATCGGCGCCAGCGGTGCTCCCAGGATCAGCAGCGGCGGGGCGACGACGGCCAGGAGCATGTGCTGGATCATGTGGGCGGAGAACAGCGTCTCGCCCAGCGCGTCGAACGGCCAGACCAGAGCCAGCACCAGCATCGCCTCTCCGGCGGCGAAGGACGCGACCCTCGCGACGGAGATGCCGCGCCCGACCCCGGCGCGCCGCCACAGCCGGGCGACGCCCCGCCCGTAGAGCCAGTGCAGCGCCAGCAGGGGCACGACGACCCAGGGATCGACCGACCAGGCCGCCCACAGATCGCCGGGGCCCAGCAGCGTGAAGCCGTGCGCCCGCGCGTCCGCCGGCGGCAGCAGCAGGAACGCCGCTGCCGGGAGCGCCGCGCGGCGCATCACCCGCATGCCGGCAGCATCAGGAGCGGGATACCCTCGTAGACCACGCCGATCGCCGACAGCACGCACAGCAGCAGCGCCACGAGCGAGAAGAACTGGTGGCGCGAGAGCAGCGGGTCGTCCGTCCGCTCGGGCCCGCCCGCCCTCCGGTACCGCCCCCAGGCGAGCCAGCCGAGCCAGCCGATCACGGCGACCGCCAGCAGCGTGGCGATCACCATCAGCGAGTTAACGATGCTGGTCCCCAGGAAGGTGACGTCGGCGAAGCGGAAGGCGCAGGCAACGGCCGTGAAGACGTAGATCAGCAGGAAGTGGACCGTCCAGACCAGCGGTCCGCCGACCATGCCGACGAGGCTGTCGCGGGGGATCACCCGTCCCATGTCAGGCCACCTGCGGGAACAGGTGCATCACCGCCAGCGAGGCGAGCGTCACCGCGGTGGTGAAATGCCAGAACAGCTCGCTGTTCAGCAGGGTCTGGTAGCGTTCGGCGTCGATCCTGCCGGCCAGTCCGCGCGCGGCGCAGTAGGCCGTCATGATCAGGCTGATCGCGACGTGGAAGCCGGTCCAGGAAACCATCATCCAGAGGACGGCTCCATAGGCGTTCTCCGTCGGCCCCAGGCCCGCCATGCGGAGCGTCTGCGCCATCAGGAGCGCACCGGCCGCGAACGATGCCGCGTTCACCAGGAGAAGGAGCTGGTAGAGGCCATGCCGGCCCCGTCGGTTCGCATGCACGCTGAGACGGGCCGCGGCGCTGCCCAGGAGCATGGCGACCGCGCAAGCCGCCGCCACCGCCATCTCTCCCCCTTCGAAGCGCGGCGGCGGGAACTCCGGAGAGGCGGTCCATATGAAGAAATACGAGAAGACCAGCGAGAGATACGCCGTACCGTCGAAGATCAGCAGCAGCGCCATGCCCCAGAAGGAATGCGTGTTGGGGCCGTTGAGATGGATGGGCAGCGTCTCGCCGCAGCCGACGTCGTACCGGTTCGGGCTCGGGCGATCCTCCGTGCCCCAGAGCCAGACGACCGAGCAGATGAGCAGGCAGCCCATCAGCAAGCCGGCGATCCACCACAGCTTGAAGATGGCGACCCCGAACGAAGCGGCGGTGAAGAAGGCCGCGATCATGGGCAGCCAGGTCGGGTGGGGCAGGCGGACAACCTGTTCGGGGCGGGACGCCACGGTGCTGGAGCGGATCGTCTCCCGGTGGCCGGAACGGGCATCGGGCAGGTACCATTCGCCGCGGCGCACGGATTCCACCAGGTCCGGGTTGTCCCACAGGGGGTAATGGCTCTTGATCACGGGCACGCTGCGCAGGCCGTAATTGACCGAGGGCGTCGGGGTCAGCCATTCCAGCGTGCCGGCGTTCCAGGGGTTGAACCCCGCCTTCGGTCCGCGCCGGCGATGCCACCAGGAATCGAACAGGACGACGGCCACGCCGGCGGCCAGCATGAAGGCGCCGACCGTGGCGGTCAGGTTGTACCAGTCCCAGCCGAAGCCGGCGGGATAGGTGTAGACGCGGCGCGGCATGCCCATCAGGCCGACGATGTGCATCGGGAAGAACGTGACGTTGAAGCCGACGAACATCAGGCCGAACGCCCAGCGCCCGAGCCGTTCCGACATCAGGCGGCCCGTCGCCAGCGGCATCCAGTAGTAGAGCCCCGCGAACAGCGGGAAGACCATGCCCCCGATCAGCACGTAGTGGAGATGCGCGACGACGAAATAGGAGTCATGGACCTGCCAGTCGAAAGGCACCGAGGCCACCATCACGCCGGTAAGCCCGCCGAGCACGAAGATGAAGAGGAAGCCCAGGATGAAGAGCATCGGCGTCTTCAGGATCGGCCGGCCGTTCAGCAACGTGGCGATCCAGCAGAAGACCTGGATGCCGCTCGGGATCGCCACCGCCATGCTGGCGGCGGAGAAGAAGCTGAGGGACAGGGTGGGAATGCCCGTCGCGTACATGTGGTGCACCCACAGCCCGAAGCTGATGAAACCCGTTCCCACCGCCGCCAGCACGACCCAGCTGTAGCCGAACAGCGGCTTCTGGACGAAGGTGGGCAGCACGGTCGAGACGATGCCCGCCGCGGGCAGGAAGATGATGTAGACCTCGGGATGGCCGAACAGCCAGAACAGGTGCTGCCACAGCAGCGGGTCGCCGCCGCGCTCGACGTCGAAGAAGGGCCAGTGGAAGGCGCGCTCCATCTCGAGCAGGAGGTCGCCCAGCACCAGCGGCGGAAAGCCGAACAGGACCATGAAGCCGAACACCAGCATGTACCAGGCGTAGATCGGCATGCGGTCCGGCGACATGCCGGGCGGACGGAACTTCAGGACGCCGACGATGATCTCGATCGAGGCCGCGACCGCCGACACCTCGACGAAGCCGATGCCGAGCAGCCAGAAATCCGCGTTGACCCCCGGGGAATACTCCGGGCCGGACAGCGGCACGTACATGAACCAGCCGGAATTGGGCGCAAGGCCGAAGAACAGGCTGCTCAACGCCATCAGGCCGCCAAACAGGTAGGCCCAGTACCCGTAGGAGGACAGGCGCGGGAAGGGCAGGTCGCGGGCCCCGAGCATGTTGGGGAGCACGTAGACCGCGATCGCCTCCATGATCGGCACGGCGAAGAGGAACATCATCGTCGTGCCGTGCATCGTGAACAGCTGGTTGTACAGCTCGTGGGAGATCAGGTCGTTCTCCGGCACGGCAAGCTGCGCACGGATCATCAGCGCCATGATCCCGGCCGCGACGAAGAAGAACAGGCCGGTGATGATGTACCAGCGCCCGACGTCGGTGTTGTTGATCTCCTTGTACCCGGACAGGCCCTTCGGCTGCGCCCATACCCTGCGGAGCTGGTCCAGGCCCGGGTCGGCACCCTCCGGCGGCGCGTCTTCGCCCTTCTTCAGCGCCGTCATTCCAGGCTCTCCAACCAGGCCGCGAGGGCGCGCAGGGTCGGCCCGTCCAGGTGCTCGAACGAGGGCATGAAGTTGTCGGGCTTGAGGTGCTGTGCGCTGACGATCCAGCCGCCGAACGCACCGACGGTATTGTCGAGGCGGCCGGCCGCGATAGAGGGACGGGACCCGACATGGGTCAGGTCGGGGCCGAGGTCGCCGTCCGCCCCCTCCAGGCCGCGCACCCTGTGGCAGGCGCCGCAGCCGTAGGCGACGAAGGCTTCGCGGCCGGCGGCGAGCATGGGCGTCGGCGGCTCCGGTGCCGGCCGGCGCTGCAGCTCCAGCCACTCCTCGAACTCGGCGGGCTCGTGGGCGACGAAATGGAAGGCCATCCAGGCGTGCTGGTCGCCGCAGAACTCCGCGCACTGGCCGCGCATCACGCCGGCCTCGCGGGGCGTGAACACGATGCGGTTCACGTGGCCGGGGATCAGGTCCATCTTGCCGTGCAGGTTCGGGACCCAGAAGCTGTGGATCACGTCCGCCGTCGTGAGCGCCACTTCCACGGGACGGCCGACCGGCGCGCGGATTTCGTTCGCAGTGACGAACTCCAGCTCGCCGCTCTCGTCGAGATAGCGGACCTCCCACCACCACATGTGGCCGATCACCTCCACGCGCAGCGCGTCTTGCGCGGGTGGCCGGGTCACCGCATTGCTGACCGAAATCGAGTAGACGAGCAGGATCGCGAGCGTGACCGCCGGGAAGACGAGGCCACCCCAGAGGACCAGATGATCGCCCGTCAGGCGGCGCGTGCGGTCCGGATCGGCGAACAGCGCGTACAGCACGAGGCCCATGACGGCGACGAAAATCACCGCGCCGCCCGTGAACAGGACCATGCTCAGCGTTTCGATCGCATCGGCTTCGGGACTGCGAGGCCGCAAAACACTCTGGTCGCCGCTACAGGCCGCGAGCGCAAGAGGCAGCAGCGGGAGATACCGGCATCTCGGCATGTCTGCGATCAGCCGCTGGAACCGGCCAGGACGACCGGTCACGGTGCCGGGACCGTTGGGGCAGGGGCGGCGCGAGGCAATCTGTCCTCCGGGAACCTGATGCGGGTGGCGGCGTTCGACGCCGCAAGCGGAACATCCCTGCTGCGCCTAGGTTCCCGGAACCGATGACGGCCGGGAGGACGGGGGCGAGGCCCGGGGCCTCGCCGCCACCTGCCTCCCGGCCGGCGATCGGTCAGCGCTTGGCCGCGCTCGTGCCCGCCGTCTCCAGCATACCCAGGTAGCGTTTGGTCACTATCGGGAGCTGCTGGTCGAGCCAGGAGGCCATCGCCTCCTCTTCGCGGAGGCTCTCCTCGCACAGGCGCTTGACTTCCATCTCGCCGCAGGCCTCGGCAGCCGCGATCAGGACACGGTAGTTGGCGATCTCGAACCGCTCAAAGCTCGCCTCGCCGATGGCGTTCTTGACCACCTCGTCGCTGGCGGTGCTGCCGAGCAGCGACTGCATCATCCCGCTCGCCCGCGCCAAGCCGGTCTTCACGGCCGAAGTGTCGGCGCCGAGCCGGCCGAGGCAGTCTTCCAGGCGCTGGACCTGGCCCCTGGTCTCCGCGATGTGACGGTCGATCTGAGCCTTGAGCTCGGGATAGTGCTCCAGGCGCCCGGAATGGGCCTCCATCATGTCGATCGCCTGCTTTTCCATGCCATGGGCATCGCGCAGCCAGTCGACGAGGGTTTCGCGCATGTCGGCCATTTTGCTCTCCATATGAATCTGGACGCGCAAACCAACAGGGCGGACGCGGATCCGTCGCGGGCATATCGGGATGGCGGCTTGTTCAGGGCCGGCCGGAACCCCATAGCAGAGGTCGCGGCATCCGCTGCGGCCGGGTGGAGGCACGTGAGGACGGCATGAGCATGGGGGCGTTTCTGTTTTCGGTTCGAGGCCGGATCAACCGGGAACCGTTCTGGCTTTTCATGCTGGCTCTCCTGTCCGCATCGCTCGCGGTCGGGAGGTTGGCGGAAGTGCTGGACGCGCCGGTCCTGCCGTTGCTTTTCGACTTGGCCATGCTGTGGCCCGCCATCGCCGTCTCGGCCAAGCGTTGGCACGACCGCGACAAGAGCGCG
>NZ_DASYHS010000091.1:0-14008 GCF_035998295.1 Arenibaculum sp.
GGTCCCGGCGCTGCTGGCGGCCGCGGTGCTGGTCGCCGGCCCGGTCGCCGCCCTGCCGCCGCCGGGCGGGACCATGGTCGCCGTGCTGTTCCCTTCGGGCATGCCGGCGGCGGACGCGCTCGCGGCGGTATCGGCGGTGAACGGCCGGGCGGTGTGGAGCAACGCCGCCGGCGACCTGTGGGTGGTCGACCTGGAGGCGGGAGGCCCGGCGCGGGGGCTGTACCGCCACGGCGCCCTCTTCGTCAGCGGCGGGACGCTGCCGGCGGGGTGCTTCGCCTGGGCGCGCGCCGCGTAGGAAAAGGTTCGGCGTTCGCCGAAGCGTTCCGGGATGACTCGATGCTTCCGGCGTGGCAAGGTCCCGTCGATCGGAAAACCCGCGACGAGAGACGACGATGACCGGGACCAGCACGCATCCCCCGACCCCGATGGTGGAGCTGGCGCTCCTCGCGGTCCTCGCGACGTTGTGGGCGGCCTCTTACACCTTCATCAAGCTCGGCGTCGCGACGATCCCGCCGGTGACCCTGATCGCGGCGCGCACGCTGGTCGCCGGCGGGTTGCTGCTGGCGATCCTGCGGCTGCGCGGCGTGTCCTTGCCGAAGGACCGCCTGACCTGGCGCCGGTTCGCGTTCCAGGCCTGCCTCAACAGCGTCGTCCCGTTCACGCTGATCGCGTGGGCCGAGCTGACGGTCGACGCCGGGCTCGCGACCATCCTCAACTCGACGACGCCGATCTTCGCCTTCCTGCTGACCTGGGCCATCACGCGTCACGAGGCGGTGACCGCGCGCAAGCTGTTCGGCGTATGCGCGGGGCTGGCGGGAATCTGCCTGATCGTCGGGAGGGAGGCGTTCGGGGGCCTCGGCCACCAGCTCGGCGCACAGGTCGTGATCGTGCTGGCGACGGTGTGCTATGCGTCCGCGGTCATCTTCGGGCGCAACTTCAAGGGGCTCGACCCCATGCTCCCGGCCGCGGGCTCGCTGCTGTGCGGTGCGGCGATCCTGATCCCGGTCAGCCTGGTCGTGGACCGGCCCTGGACGCTGGAGCCGTCGCGGGAGTCGGTGCTGGCGCTGCTCGGCCTCGCCGTGTTCTCCACCGCGCTCGCCTTCGTGATCTATTTCCGGCTGATCCACACGCTGGGCTCGGTCGGCACGACGGCGCAGTCGTACCTGCGCGTTCCGATCGGGGTCGCGATCAGCGCGACCTTCCTGGGCGAGACGCTGTCGCAGACGGCATGGGTGGGGCTCGCCGCGGTGCTGGTGGGGGTGTTCGCGATGACCCTGCCGTCGCGCAAGCCGCTCGCGGCCTCGAAGGCCGCGTGAAGGGCCCAGGGAGCCGTTCCGATTGTTCTGCGTGGTATAGGGGCCGTTCCGGAGGAGGCGTCGTTGTTCTCACCGTTGCGCGACCGCACTTACCGCCACCTGTTCGCCGCCCAGGTCCTTTCCCTTGCCGGGAGCGGTCTGACGACGATCGCGCTGGCACTGCTCGCCTACGATCTTGCCGGGTCGGAGGCTGGGGCCGTCCTCGGTACGGCGCTCGCGATCAAGATGGTCGCCTATGTCGCGATCGCGCCCGTGGTCGGCAGCTACGCCCACCGGCTGCCGCGCCGGACCCTGCTGATCGCTCTCGACCTGGTCCGGGCCGGCGTCGTCCTGGCCTTCCCCCTAGTTACCCAGGTCTGGCAGGTATACCTGCTGATCCTCCTGCTCCAGGCAGCGTCGGCGGCGTTCACGCCGACCTTCCAGGCGACCATCCCCGACGTGCTGTCCGACGAAGAGCGCTACACGCAGGCCCTCTCGCTGTCCCGGCTCGCCTATGACCTGGAGAACCTGCTCAGCCCCATCCTCGCCGCCCTGCTCCTCGCGGCCCTGAATCACGGCTGGCTGTTCGCGGGCAACGCGCTCGGCTTCCTGGGTTCGGCGCTGCTCGTCGCCTCGGTGATCCTGCCGGGGCCGCAGCCGGCCCCGCGCCCGCGCGGCGTCCTGGCGAACATCGGCCATGGCAGCCGGATCTACCTGAAGACGCCGCGCCTACGCGGCCTCCTCGCGCTGAACCTGGCGGTCGCGGCGGCGGGCGCGACGGTCATCGTCAACACGGTCGTGCTCGTGCGCGACGTCATGGGCGGCACCGAAGTCGGGGTGGCCTGGGCCATGGCGGCGTTCGGAGGGGGGAGCATGCTGGCCGCCGCGATGCTACCCCGTCTGCTGGGCCGCGCGGCCGAGCGGCCGGTCATGCTCGGCGGCGGCGTTCTGGTCGCGCTCGGCCTGATGTCCGGCCCGCTACCGTCGACGCTTGCGGGGCTGCTGCCGGTCTGGTTCCTGCTGGGGGCGGGGTCGTCCTTCGTGCAGACGCCGGCAGGCCGCCTCCTACGCCGGTCCAGCCACGAAGGCGATCGTCCAGCCCTGTTCTCCGCCCAGTTCGCGTTGTCCCATGTCTGCTGGCTGTTCACCTATCCGCTCGCCGGATGGCTCGGAGCCGGCGCGGGGCTCGATTCCGGCTTCATGGTCCTTGCGGTGCTGGCGGGCCTGTCGACGCTTGCGGCGGCGCTCCTGTGGCCGGCCCGGGATCCGGTCGAGATCGGGCACGTGCATACCCCGCTCGGCCACGAGCACCTGCACGTGCACGACGAGCATCACCAGCACGAGGGCTGGGAGGGACCGGAACCGCACAGCCATTCCCACCGCCACGGACCGTTGCGGCACCGCCATGCCTTCATGATCGACCTGCATCACGACGGCTGGCCGATCCGGTGAAGCCGGCCCGAGCAGAGCGGAATCATGCCTTGCCGAGGCGTGATGCCGGCGAGCGCCAATCCCGGCCAGTCAGGATCGGCGCGGCGGATCAGGCCTGGTACAGCTGGATCAGGTTGCCGCAGGTGTCGTCGAGCACGGCCACGGTCACGGGGCCGGCCGGCGTGGGGGTCCGGGTGAAGCGGACGCCGAGCCCGGCCAGCCGCTCGTACTCGCGCTGGATGTCGTCGACCTGGAAGGCGGTGGCCGGGATGCCGTCGCCGACCAGGGCCTTCTGGTAGACGCCCGCCGCCGGATGGCCGTTCGGCTCCAGCACCAGTTCGGTGCCGTCGGGCGCAGCCGGCGAGACGACGGTGAGCCATCTGGCCGCCCCCATGGGGATGTCGTGCTTCTTCACGAAGCCCAGGACGTCGGTATAGAACGCCGCGGCCTTGTCCTGGTCGTCGACGAACACGCTGGCGAGCGTGATCCTGATCATGTCTCTTCTCCTCCGTTGGCAGGTTTGGTGCCGGCCGCGTCCTCGGCCCTGAGCAGGGCGTCCAGCACGTCGAGCCTGTCGGTCCAGAAACCTTCGTAGAAGCGCAGCCATTCGTTCGCGGCCGCCAGCGGCGCCGGCTCGATCCGCAGGACGTGGGACCGGCCCTCGATCCTGCGGCGCACGAGCCCGGCGCGCTCCAGCACCCGCACGTGCTTGGACGCGGCGGGGAACGACATGCGGAACGGGGCCGCGAGCTCGCCGATGTTGCGCTCTCCCGAGGCGAGGCTGCGCAGCATCGCGCGCCGCGTCGGATCGGCCAGCGCGTGGAAGACGTCGTCCAGCGCCTGGGTGGCCGGCACTTCGGTGGGTTGTGAAACCATATGGTTGAGTTAGAGCGTGGAGCGCGAATTGTCAACCGAATGGTTTTGCGACTGGCCGGTCGACGGGGTGAGGGCGTCGGGCCGGCGCTGGAGACCGAGGACGTCATCCGCGCCTCCAGCATCGTCCCGACCACGGCGCTAACCATCCGCAAGCTGGCCGGCGCTGCAGAGCCTCACCGAGGGCTACGAGGCGCGGTTGCGGGCCGGGCGGGAAGCTGCGGCCGGGTCGGGGGCCCCCAAGGGATGGCGCATTCGGCCGGGAGGGGAAAGTCACCTACGCGCGAATATTCCCTCTCCCGATAGCGAGGGAGAGGAGATTTTCAATCTAATGAGGTTCGCTTCGGTCAGATGCGATGACCGTGGTCCTTGACAGGCGAGCGGAAGGTATCAAGCTTTGCTATGGATACGGGACGGAGGCCGTAATGACCGGTCGAAACTTCAGCCTGACCGAGACGCTGAGTGAGTTCATCGACCGTGAGGTCGAGAACGGGCGTCACCAGAATGCCAGCGAGGTCGTGCGCGAGGCATTGCGGCGCTACCAGGACGACGTGGACGCCGAACGAGCCGGCCTTGCGGCCATCGAGGCCATTGCAGAACGTGGGCTGGCCGCAATCGAGCGCGGGGAGTACAGGCTGGTGCGGGGTGACGAAGGCCGGCGCGCCCTGCTCGACGGCCTGGACCGCCGCGCGTCGGAACGCGCCAGAGCGCGGCGGGGCTGAGCCCGTGGCCGATTTTCGCCTGTCGCAGCCGGCGGAATCGGATCTCGACGATATCCTGGATTGGAGCGAGGACAAGTTCCATCGTATCGGCCGCTTGCGCTACGCGACGCTTCTCGTCCAGGCGATGCAGGACATCGCCGATGACCCGGGCCGAGCGGGTGTCAAATGGATCCGTACTTCCCGGATGAGGGTCGGCATCTATCACGCGTGGCACAGCCGGGCCAACGTTCTCGATCCGGCGGATCGCGTCCATGATCCTCGGCACCTGATCGTGTTCCGCGTCGCCGAGGACGGGGTCGTCGACATCCTCGGCTTTGTTCATGACGCCATGCTGCGCAACCGCGCCCTGCGCCGGATCATGCTTGCGAACGTGCCGGGCGCCGACTGAGGGGCTTGTGGGCCGAGTTTTGCTGCGCTTCACCACTTGAGGCAAGAGAAAGTCTGGGGTGGGAGGGGTCGCCATTCGGCGGCAAAGACTCGTTGGCAGCTAGTTTCAGCTCTTTTACTGGATCCGAGGGCGTCCCTCACCCTTCCCATGCTTCGCATGGGCCCCTTCCCTCTCCCGGAGGGAGAGGGAATACTTCCGGAGAGTGAGGGACTACTTCACGTTACGAGCAGCCGGTCGTGGAGCCGCAGGTATCGCATTTGAGGCAGGTGCCGTTGCGCACCAGGGTCATGTTCCCGCACTCGCCGCAGGGGTCGCCCTCGTAGCCCTTGGCGCGGGCTTCGCGGACGCGCTCCATGCGGTTCGACATCGCCATGTCCTGGGTGCCGCCCGCCGGCGCGCCGCCGGTCTCGCCGCCGCCATAGGCGCGGGCGGTGGCCTCGGTGCCGGAGGCGTAGGCGACCGCCTGGCCGCCGGAAGCGGCGGCCGCGGCGGCCCGGTTCATGCCGCCCTGCAGGACGCGCAGGTTGTTGCGGACGTAGCCGGTGCTGGCCACCCGCTTCATCGCCTCCAGGGTCTCCTCGACGTAGCGGGCGGGCAGGGGCGGCAGCTCGCCTTCCTTGTCGCCCGTGCCGAGGCTGTCGGGGGCGAGGTCCTCCGGCGTCGCGTGGGCGAGGTCGGTGCGGGCGAGATAGCTGATGGCGAGCTCACGGAAGATGTAGTCGATCACCGAGGTCGCCATGCGGATGCTGTCGTTGCCCTGGACCATGCCCGACGGCTCGAAGCGGGTGAAGGTGAAGGCCTCCACGAACTCCTCGAGCGGCACGCCGTACTGCAGGCCGAGCGAGACCGCGATCGCGAAGTTGTTCATCAGCGAGCGGAAGGCGGCGCCTTCCTTGTGCATGTCGATGAAGATCTCGCCGATGCGGCCGTCGTCGTACTCGCCGGTGCGCAGGTAGATCTTGTGCCCGCCGACCACGGCCTTCTGGGTGTAGCCCTTGCGCCGATGCGGCATGCGCTCGCGCTCGGCCCGGCGGGTCACCCGCTCGACGATGCGCTCGACGATGCGCTCGGCCACCATCGGGGCGCGCTGCGCGTTCGGCGCGTCGATCAGGGCCGCGACCGTATCCTCCTCCTCGTCCTCGTCCTCCAGGACCTGGGCGTTGAGGGGCTGCGACAGCTTGGAGCCGTCGCGGTACAGCGCGTTGGCCTTGATCCCCAGGCGCCAGGACAGCAGGTAGGCGTCCTTGCACTCCTCGACCGTGGCCGAGTTGGGCATGTTGATCGTCTTGGAGATGGCGCCCGAGATGAAGGGCTGGGCCGCCGCCATCATGCGGATGTGGCTCTCGGTCGACAGGAAGCGCTTGCCGATGCGCCCGCACGGGCTGGCGCAGTCGAACACCGCCAGGTGCTCCTCCTTCAGGAAGGGCGCGCCCTCCAGGGTCATGGCACCGCAGCAGTAGGTGTTCGCCAGCTCGATCTCCTGGCGGGTGAAGCCCAGGAACGAGAGCATGTCGAAGCCGAGGTCGTCCAGCCGCTCGGCCGGGATGCCGAGGACCTCGGTGCAGAACTCCTGGCCGAGCGACCACTTGTTGAAGGCGAACTTGATGTCGAAGGCGTTCTTCAGCGAGCCCTCGATCGCGGCGAGCGCCTCGTCGGTGAAGCCCTTCGCCTTCAGGCGCGCGTGGTCGACGCCGGGCGCGTCCTTCAGGGTCGCGTGGCCGACCGCGTAGCGCTCCATCGCCTCGATCTGCTCGGGCGCGTAGCCGAGCTTGCGCAGCGCCTCCGGCACGATGCGGTTGATGATCTTGAAGTAGCCGCCGCCGGCCAGCTTCTTGAACTTCACCAGCGCGAAGTCGGGCTCGATGCCGGTGGTGTCGCAGTCCATCACGAGGCCGATCGTGCCGGTCGGCGCGATCACGGTCGACTGCGCGTTGCGGAAGCCCGACGCCTCGCCCAGCTCCAGCGCGCGGTCCCAGGCGCGCCGGGCGGCCGCGACCAGGGCCTGGTCGGGGCACTCGCCGGCCTGGAGGGGCACCGGCAGCACCGACAGCGTCTCGTAGCCGCCGGTCTCGCCATGGGCGGCGCGGCGGTGGTTGCGGATCACGCGCAGCATGTGATCGCGGTTGACCTCGTAGCCGGGGAACGGCCCGAGCTCGCCCGCCATCTCGGCCGAGGTCGCGTAGGCGACGCCGGTCATCACGGCCGTGATCGCGGCGCAGATCGCGCGCCCCTCGTCGCTGTCATAGGGGATGCCCGACGCCATCAGCAGGCCGCCGATATTGGCGTAGCCGAGGCCGAGCGTGCGGAACTCGTAGCTGAGCCGGGCGATCTCGCGCGAGGGGAACTGCGCCATCAGCACCGAGATCTCGAGCACCACCGTCCACAGCCGGCAGCCATGCTCGAACGCCTCGACGTCGAAGGAACCGTCGGCCTTGCGGAACTCCATCAGGTTCAGCGAGGCGAGGTTGCAGGCGGTGTCGTCGAGGAACATGTACTCCGAGCACGGGTTCGAGGCGTTGATGCGCCCCGAGGCCGGGCAGGTGTGCCACTCGTTGATGGTGGTGTCGTACTGCACGCCCGGATCGGCGCAGGCCCAGGCGGCGTGGCCGATCTTCTCCCACAGGTCGCGCGCCTTCAGCGTCTTGGCGACGGCGTCGTCGGTGCGCCGCACGAGCTGCCACTCCGCGTCGTCGAGCACCGCCTCGATGAAGTCGTTGGTCAGGCGCACGGAGTTGTTGGAGTTCTGGCCCGAGACGGTCAGGTAGGCCTCGGAATCCCAGTCGGTGTCGTAGGTGCGGAACGAGATCGAGGTGAAGCCCTGGCCGGCGAACTGCACCACGCGCTGGATGTAGTTCTCGGGGATCATCACCTTGCGCGCGGCGAGGATCGCCTTCTTGAGCGCCTTGTTCTCCTTGGGGTCGAGGCGGCGGGCGTCGGTCGCCTCCCAGCCCTCGTTGCAGGCGCGCATCACCTCGCTCATGTGGCGCTGGGCCAGCTTGGAGCCGGAGACCAATGCCGCGACCTTCTGCTCCTCGATCACCTTCCAGTCGATGTAGGCCTCGATGTCGGGATGGTCGATGTCGACCGTCACCATCTTGGCCGCGCGCCGCGTCGTGCCGCCGGACTTGATCGCGCCCGCGGCGCGGTCGCCGATCTTGAGGAAGCTCATCAGGCCGGAGGAACGGCCGCCGCCCGACAGCCGCTCGCCGTCGCCGCGCAGCTTCGAGAAGTTGGAGCCGGTGCCCGAGCCGTACTTGAACAGCCGCGCCTCGCGCACCCACAGGTCCATGATGCCGCCCTCGTTCACGAGGTCGTCGGCGACGGACTGGATGAAGCAGGCATGGGGCTGCGGATGCTCGTAGGCCGAATCGGAGGCCTTCAGCTCACCGGTGCGGAAATCGACGTAGTAGTGGCCCTGGGCCGGGCCGTCGATGCCGTAGGCCCAGTGCAGGCCGGTGTTGAACCATTGCGGGCTGTTCGGCGCCGCCATCTGCCGGCACAGCATGTAGCGCATCTCGTCGAAGAAGGCGCGCGCGTCGGCCTCCCCGTCGAAATAGCCGCCCTTCCAGCCCCAATAGGTCCAGGTGCCGGCCAGCCGGTCGAACACGTCCTTGGCCGAGCGCTCGCCGGTGGCGCGCGCCTCGCGCGGGAGGTGCTTCAGGACCGATTCGTCGGCCTCCTTGCGCCACAGCCAGGAGGGGACGGTGTTCTCCTCCACGGCCTTCAAGGCAGCAGGGATGCCAGCCTTGCGGAAATACTTCTGGGCGAGGATGTCGCACGCGACCTGGCTCCAGTCGGCCGGGACGTCGATGTCCTTCAGCTGGAACACCAGCGAGCCGTCCGGATTCCGGATCTCGCTGGTGGTCTGGCGGAACTCGATCCCGTGATAGGCGTCCAGGCCTTCGGTCGTGAATCGACGCTCAATCCGCATGGCGTGATGTTCCCCTCTGCTTTTCGGCGTTCCTGGAACGCGCGCAGTTATGCTATTTCGACCAAATCCAAGGAGGTAGCCCGCCATATCTGTGACGGGCAGACGAGTGTGCCACAAAGTCTGGTACTGACAACCGGATTTTGGGCGTCATGTTCCACCGACCCACATAATGTTGTGGATGATGTGGTGGAAAAGCCGCGGCGGCCCGGTGGAGAAGCCGGTGGAAAAAGGCTGCGCCGCGGTGAATCACCGCTCCGGAAGCGAGGCCGGGGGCCGGTGAATCGCATCGGCCCCGACGTTAAGGGGTCGCCTGCGCGGGGGTGCCCGTTGCAAGATGCGCCCCTGTTCCACCCCCGTGTTCCGCCCGCCCCGAATCCTCTCAGCAGCCCCTTCCAGCGAAATGCCCCAGATCGCCCTGTCGGTTTCCTCCCTGCTGCTCGGCGTCGCGTTGCTGATGCTCGGCAGCGGCCTGCTTTCCACGCTGGTCGGCGTCGAGCTCGCGCGGGCCGGCGCCGATTCCACCGCGATCGGATTCGCGATGGCCGCCTACTACGCCGGGCTGACGGTCGCGTCCCTGAAGGCGCATGTCGTCATCGCAGGGGTCGGGCATATCCGGGCCTTCGCCGCCTTCGCCTCGGTGTTCTCGGCCGCGGCGCTGGCGCACGCGATCCTGCCGAACCTCGCGTTCTGGGCGGTGCTGAGGCTGATCGAGGGGTTCTGCATGGCCGGGCTCTTCATGTGCATCGAGAGCTGGCTGAACGACCGCGCGACGCCGCAGACGCGCGGGCAGCTGCTGTCGCTCTACATGATCACGGTGTACGGGGCGATGGGCCTCGGCCAGCAGCTTCTGGTGATCGACGACCCCGCGGGCACGCTGCGCTTCATCGCGACGTCGATCCTGCTGTCGCTGGCGCTGGTCCCGGTGTCGCTGACGCGCGCGACCCCGCCGGTGCTGCCGCACGTCGAATCGTTCGGCATCCGCCGGCTGTGGCGGATCTCGCCGCTCGGCATCTTCGGCACCTTCGCCAGCGGCATCGTGACCGGCGCGATCTACGGCCTCGCCCCGGTGTTCGGCGAGCGGTCGGGATTCGGCACGGCGGGGACCGCGCTGTTCATGACCGTCATCATCCTGGGCGGGGTGGTGCTGCAATGGCCGCTCGGGCGGCTGTCGGACGTGTTCGACCGCCGGACGGTCGTGATCGGGCTGTGCGCCGCCCTGACCGCCACCAGCGTCGCGATGATCGCCGTCGCCGGGATCGACGCCCAATGGCCGCTGCTGGCGGTCACGCTGCTGTTCGGCGGTCTGTCCTTCACCCTGTACCCGATCTGCGTCGCCCATACCAACGACCACCTCGACCGCAGCGAGCTGGTCCAGGCGAGCGGGGGGCTGATCCTGGCCTATTCGGCGGGGGCCACGATCGGGCCGCTCGCCGCCTCGGCGACGATGTCGGCGCTCGGGCCGTGGGGGCTGTTCGCCTTCACCGCCGCCGGCGCCTTCGCCTGCTTCGCCTTCGGCCTGTGGCGCACCCGCGTGCGGCCGCCGGTGCCGGTGGCGGAGCAGGGGCCGTTCCTGGCGCTGCCGCGCACGACGCCCGTCATCACGCCGCTGGACCCGCGGTCGGCCGAGGAGCCGGAGGACGAGCAGCTGTCGCTGGACCTGCAGGCGGCGGGTCACCCCGCGGAGGGAGGGGGCGGCCGCGTCTAGGGGGCACCCTGCGCGCCCGGAAGCGCGCTAACCTCTCTGGTCTTCCGGCCAGATTCTCATCGCCATATCGACGACGTCGATCAGTTCCTGCCGCGACGCGCCGCTCTTGGCCTGCACGGCCATGCCGGTCGCGACCGTCATCACATAGCCCGCCAGCGCCTTCGCACTCCAGCCCGGCGGCAACCCGCCGGCCTGCTGGACCTGCGCGAACCGCGCGGCGACGTCGGCTTCCGCCTGCCGCCTGAGGCTCGCCATCGCCTTCTGGACCGCCTCCGATTCCGGGCCGGTGGCGAGCGCGCCCTGAATCATCAGGCAACCTTCCGGCGTAGCGTCGCCGGACACGAGATCGACCTCGCCCATCAGTATGCCGCGCGCCACCTCGCGGGCGGAGGTCATGGCGAATGCCTCCTCGTACAGGCTCGCGCTGTAGCGGTCGTAGTGCCCGACCGCCTTCATGAACAGGCTCTCCTTGTTGCCGAAGGCGTTGTAGACGCTGGCCACCGTCAGCCCCATCGCCTGCGCCAGGGTCGAGATCGACGTCCCTTCATACCCGTGCCGCCAGAAAAGGCGCAGCGCCGCATCCAGCGCCGCGCCCTCGTCGAACTGTCTCGGCCGTCCTCTCGGCATTTTTAGAATGCTCGCTCGAAAATTCTTGACGCGTCGGTTCCGGTTAATATTATAGGGGTCATTCTAATTATCAAGCCGCCTCGCCGCGACGCGGGCCAGGGCGGGAGGAGGAGACCGAGATGCAAGCCGCAACCCATCCCCCGGCCGGCCGCAGAGAATGGCTCGGCCTCGCCGTGCTGGCGCTTCCGACGCTGCTCGTGTCGATGGACATGACGATCCTCTACCTGGCGACGCCGTCGCTCAGTGCGGCACTTCAGCCAAGTGCAGCGGAACTCCTGTGGATTTCCGACATCTACGGCTTCCTGATCGCCGGCGCGCTCATTCCCCTGGGCGCCGTCGGCGACCGCATCGGCCGGCGGCGCCTGCTCCTGATCGGCTCGGTCTTCTTCGGGCTGGCCTCGGTCCTGGCGGCCTTCTCGACCAGCGCGACCATGCTGATCGTGGCCCGCGCGATACTGGGAGTCGCCGGGGCGACCGTGCTGCCTTCGACCCTGGCGATGATACGCAACCTCTTCCATTCGCCGCGCGAACGCAGCATCGCCATCGGCATCTGGACGACGTGCTTCACGCTCGGGGGCGTGCTCGGCCCGCTTGTCGGCGGCCTGCTGCTCCAGCATCTCTGGTGGGGGTCCGTCTTTCTCGTGGCCGTTCCGGTCATGGCGGCGCTGGCCGTTCTCGGCCCGATCTTCCTGCCCGAGGTCCGTGAAGACGACGGGCATGCCGTCGACGTCCCAAGCGTCGCCATGTCGGTGACCGCGTTGCTGGCGACCGCCTACGGCGTGAAGCATCTCGCCGAGACCGGCGTCACGATGACGGCGGCCGCCGTATTCGTGCTCGGCGGCATCGTGGGCTGGGCATTCGTCCGCCGCCAAGGCCGTCTGGCCGCCCCGCTGGTCGATCTCGGCCTGTTCAGGAACGGCGCGTTCGCCGCCGCGCTCGGTGCGAACATGATGGCCCTGTTCGCCTGGGTCGGCGCGTCTCTGCTGATCGCGCAGTATCTCCAGCTCGTCGTCGGCATGTCGCCCATGACCGCGGGGTTGTGGACCATCCCGCCGGCAATCGCTTGCGTGGCCGGATGCCTGGGTGCGCCGGTGCTGGCGCAGCGGGTCCCGCCCGCGGTGATCGTCACGTCCGCCCTGCTGCTCGTGGCGGCCGGCTTCGCGGTCATGACGGCGTTCACGGCCGGCTTCGGGCTGGCGGCGATCATTTCCGGCATGGCCGTTCTCGGGCTCGGCGTCGCGGTCATCGTGACGTTGGGCACCGACCTGATCCTCGCCAGCGCTCCGGCGGACAAGGCCGGTGCGGCATCGGCCATCTCCGAGACCGGCGCCGATCTCGGCGGTTCGTTCGGCGTGGCGGTGCTCGGCAGCGTCGGCGTGGCCGTCTATCGGGCTGCGGTCGCCGTACCGGAGGGGTTGAGCGAGGATCGCGCGGCGGCGGTGCGCGACACGCTCGGCGCCGCCGTCGACGTCGCGAGCGCTCTCCCGGGCCCCTCCGGCTCCATCCTGCTCGAATCGGCCCAGCAGGCTTTCGAGCGCGGCCTGGTGCTCGCCTCGGGCGCGGGGTTCTGCGTCCTGCTGTCCACCGCGATCTTCTTCGCGTGGACCAATCTGCGCCGTGGCGCCCTGCGCCCGGCAGTTCAAAGCCAAGGAGGAATCCGATGACCAGGGAACGCGATGAACGGGCGATCCATGCCCTGATCGAGGACTGGACCGACGCGATCCGCAAGGGCGACATCGACCGGGTCCTGGCGAACCGGACGGACGACATCGTCATGTACGACGTGCCGGAGCCCATCCAGGAAAGGGGCATCGACGCCTACAGGCGGACCTGGACGCTCTTCTTCGAGCACAACGAAGCCGGGCCCGGCCGCTTCAGGCTCAGTGACGTCCAGGTCGTCGCCGGCGGCGACGTCGCCTACGCCCATGGCCTGCTCACGATCGGGGGCGGCGACGCTTACTGCCGCCTCACGCTCGGTCTGCGGCGCATCGACGGCATGTGGAAGGTGGCGCATGAGCACCATTCCATCCCGATCAAGCTCGATCGATGATCCCATCACGGCCGAAGGCGGCGCAACGACGGAGGTACTGGAAATGCGGATCATGTGTCTCAACGGCTGGGGCGGCAGACTGCACGACCAGCTGATCCCATATCTGCGCGCCGTCTCCCCGGACGTCCTGTGCCTCCAGGAAGTGGTCCATACGCCGGCCAGCGCCAAGGATTGGCTCGCCTACCGCGACGGCGATCACGTGCTGCCGCAGCGCGCCAACTTCTTTCGCGAAGTCGCAGCCGCGTTGCCGGGCCACGTCGCGACGTTCTGTCCGGCGGCACGGGGCATTCTCCGGGACGGCGAAGAGACGGTGCCGTCGCAGTGGGGGCTCGCGACGTTCGTCCGCGCTTCCTTCCCGATCATCGGGCAGGCCCAGGCGTTCGTTCACAAATCCTTCTCGTCCGACGGCTACGGGCACCATCCCCGGCCCCGGAACGCCCACGCGGTCCGGATACACGATTTCGACCGGGGATGGACCGCCTGTATCGCTCACATGCACGGACTGCGCGACCTCAACGGCAAGATGGACACGCCCGAGCGACTGGTCCAGGCGCGCAGGTTCGCTGACCTGATCGCGCACCTCGCGGAGGAGAACGACCGCCTCGTCGTATGCGGCGACTTCAACGTGGAACCCGGCAGCAGGACTTTCGACGTGCTTCGGGAGCTGGGGCTGACGGATCTCGTCACGGCACGACACTTTTCCGGCACCCGCACGTCCTACTATGAAAAGCCGGGGCGGTTCGCCGATTTCATGCTCGTCGGCGGGTCGGTCGAGGTCATCGACTTCGATGTCGTCGAGCAGCCCGAAGTATCGGACCATCGCCCCCTCGTGCTTGAACTCTGACGGGGCCGCGCAGGGCCGGCCGGGATCCGTCAGGCGGCTTCCAGGACGGCGCTGAGGAAGGCGCGGGTGCGCTCGTTCTCGGGGTTGGCGAAGAGGCGCTCGGGCGGGCCCTGCTCGGCGATGCGGCCCTGGTCGAAGAAGC
>NZ_DASYHS010000296.1:0-19837 GCF_035998295.1 Arenibaculum sp.
CAGCGACGGCGAGACCCGCGACGCGCTGAGGGCGACGCTCAACCGCGTCGATTCCATGGCCCTGCTGCATCGGGTGCTGTACCGGACCGACGAGGCGGCCGGGATCGATTTCGGCCGCTACCTGGAGGAGCTGTGCGAGCATTTCGTCGAGGCGTTCGCGCTGTCGGACCAGGGCATCACGCTGTCGGTCGACGCCGAGCCGTGCCCGACCGACCTCGACCATGCGGTCCCGATCGCGCTCGCCGTCAACGAGGCGATCACGAACGCGATCAAGCACGCCTTCCCGGACGGCCGCGGGGGCAGCATCCTGGTCCGCGTCCGCCGCGACGGGCCCGAGGCGACGGTCGAGGTGCGCGACGACGGGGTCGGCGCCCCGGGGATGGATGTCGCCTCGCCGGGCATCGGCCGGACGCTGCTCCGCCGCCTCGTCCAGCAGGCGGGCGGCCGCCACGAACTGGAGATCCGCGACGGCACCACGTTCCGCGTCGTCTTCCCGGTCGACGGCCGGCCCCCGGCCTAGCCGGCTGTCCTCTTCGCTGCCGTCCTCATCGCCGCCGTCCTCATCGCCGCCGTCCTCAGCCGCCGGTCGCACCCCCGCCGACCATGCCGTCCAGGTCGTTCCGCCGCTCCTCCGGGATGTTCAGCCGGCTCGCGAGATAGTTCAGGTAGTGCTTCTCGGTCTGCGAGCCGTCGCGGATCGCGATCTCGGAGGCGATGTAGACCTGCTCGGCCGTCTCCTCGTCGCGGACCTCGCGCAGGATCGCGTCCAGCGGCTGCGGGTTGCTCAGCTCGCCTTCGATGATCCTGTGCTCCTCCGGGCCGGCGCCGGCCTGGTCCAGCGCGCCGACGATCCGCGTGCGCTCCTCCGGCGACAGCTCGCCGTCGGCATAGGCGGCCGCGATCATCGCCCGGACCAGCAGCAGCGCCTTGCGGTCGTCCAGGGTCTCCTCCGGCGGGGGCGGCGGCGGGGGCGGCGGCGGCTCGGGCTCGGCGCCGCGCCCGCCCCGCAGCACGTCGGCAAGCCGGTCGCCGAGGCCGCCGGCGCCGCCGGTCGTCCGCGTCCCGCCGCCGGTGCCACCGCCGGCGCCGCCGAAGATGCCGCCCAGCATGTCGGCGAGGCCGCCGCCCTGCGACGGGGCCGTGCCCGTGCCGCCCGGCCGCTGCGCCTGCCCCTTCGTCTGCCCCTGCGGCTGGTTCCGCTGGTAGTCCTGATAGGCGCGGTAGCCGAGATAGGCCAGCGCCGCCAGCCCGGCGGTCTGCTTCATGCTGCCGCCGCCGCGGCCGATGAATGCGTTGGACATGCCGGTCCCGCGGCGGGCGAAATGCGGCCCGCGCATCGCCCGCCCGGCGAGCCCGGTCGCCATCATGGTGCCGAGCACCTTCTTCATGTCAGCCATCGTGCCCTCGTGCTGAGGCGCGCGGGCCGTCCCCGCGTCACGCTCGGCCAACCGCCCTGACGGGCCGGAGTTCCCGAGGAGGATGGACGGGGCAGGAGGAGGGAGGAACTCTCGGCAGGCAGCGGATCCGAAAGCAGGCCTGAACCAAGCCTGCAGCCGGACATGAAACCGGACTTGCAACCGGACCTATCCAGGCTGGTGTTGCTTTCAAGGCCATGTTAACGCTGCACTTTCAACGCCTTGAAACCGGACGGAAACCGGACATGAATGCGGCTTCATCCACCACGCCCGAGGATCGCGGCGAGATGCCGGGCCTGATGGAGCCTCTGCTTGTCGGCGAGAGCTCTCCACGTCGCACGGCGCTCACCGACCTTGCCCTCGAACTGGCCATGCGCTCGACGGGTTTCCGTCGCGGCGTGCCGCTCGGCGTGCGAACCGCCCTGGCCGACCTCGTCCGGGCCATGAACTGCTATTACAGCAACCTGATCGAGGGGCACGATACCCATCCGGTCGACATCGAGCGTGCGCTCAGGAACGACTACAGCACCAATGCGGAGAAGCGGAACCTTCAGCTCGAAGCCAAGGCCCACATCGTCGTCCAGCAATGGATCGACGGTGGCGGGCTCGCCGGTCGCGCCACGACGCAGGACGGCATCCTGGAAGTTCACCGCCGCTTCTGCGACTTGCTTCCCGACGACCTGCTGTGGATCACGAATCAGGATACAGGGAAGAGGGTCAGGGTCGTCCCCGGAGAACTTCGTGGACGGGACGTCAGGGTCGGCAACCTCTTTCCGGTCAGTCCAGGCGCCTTGCCGAGGTTTCTGGCGCGTTTCGCGTCGGCCTACCGCAAGCTGGGGCGCACCGACAGCATCCTTGCCGCGGCCACTGCCCATCATCGTCTCCTCTGGATCCATCCGTTCCTCGACGGCAACGGCCGCGTCGCGAGGCTGATGTCCTACGCCATGCTGCTGGAAACCCTGGATACCGGCGGCGTCTGGTCGATCGCCCGCGGGCTCGCCCGCAACGAAAGCCGGTACAAGAAGCTGCTGATGAGTTGTGATCTGCCGCGCCGCAACGACCTCGACGGCCGCGGCACGCTTTCGGAAGAGGCGCTGGCGGAATTTCCGGCGTTCTTTCTGGACACCTGTATCGACCAGGTCGACTTCATGGAAAAGCTTGTCCAGCCCGACCGCCTGCGCGACCGCATCCTGATCTGGGCCGAGGAGGAGATCCGAGCCGAGACCTTGCCCCCGAAGTCGGGTGCCGTCCTCGAAGCAATTCTCTATCGCGGCGAGCTTCCCCGCGGCGACGTTCCCCATCTGCTCGGCGTCGGTGATCGTCAGGCGCGCCGCATCACTTCGGCCTTGCTCGGCCATGAAGTCCTTGCTTCGGACAGCCCGCGGGCCCCGTTGCGCCTGGCTTTCCCCGCCAAACTGGCCTCCCGTTGGATGCCGGGGCTGTTTCCGGAACACACGCCCGCGGCGTGAACCGGCGCCCGCCTACGGCGTGAACAGGACGTCCATCCCCGGCAGCGGCACCCCGTCGATCCCGGTCGTCCACCGCTCGCCCGGGCCGATCGGGAACGGGCGCGTCAGCGTGCCGGTCGTGACGATGTCCCCGGCGGCAGGCTTCCACGTCGCGGGTCCTGCCGCCGCCGAGGCCTCCACGAAGTGCCGCAGGGCCGAGAGCGGGCCGCCCAGCACGGCCGTCGCATGGCCCCGCTCGGCTTGCGCCCCGTCGCGCTCGAGCACGATCGTGAAGCCCTCCAGCGCCGGGCGCCACGCGGCGGCCGGCATGGCCTCGCCGACCGGCACGAACGCGCCGTGGCACAGCAGGCCGTGCAGCCCGAACGCCGCGATCGTGTCCGGCAGCCGGAACCGCCAGTCCGGGAACACGCAGTGCACGATCTCGAAGCCGTGGGCGACCGCGTCGACGCAGCCCATCAGCGCCGTCTCGTCCATGCCCGGTTCCGGCGTGCGGGCAAGCCTCAGCACGATCTCCGGCTCGATGCGCGGCGCTACCAGATGGCCGATCGCGCAACTGGCGGGGCCGGCCGGCATCTCGACGACGGTACGGTCGTAGACCGGGGCCCAGATCGGCGCGCGGACGCCGTACTCGTCCCACATCGCGTAATTGGTGAAGCCGATCTTCCAGCCCACGGGCCGCTCGCCGCGCGCGACGCGCAGCCCGGTGACGGCCTCGGCCACCCGGTAGGCCTCGGCCAGCCCGAACTCCGGGAGGTCGTCGGTCACCAGCGCCATGCAGGCCCCGGTGTCGGCCGCGGCCAGGATGCGCTCGGCCAGCGCGCGTGCTTCGGTGTCGGTTCCCATGGTCGGATATTGTAGGCCGGGCGGGGGGCTGCGCAACTGTCAATCCTTATCGACCGGCCTCCCGTCCAGCCCCCCGATCGACGCGGTCCGGGAACCGGGCGCGCGTACTCGCGTTAAAGATGCCAGCGCGACGAAGTCGGGTCGGCGCTTCGCCGTGCCGTCGTGTCGCTTCCGCAAGCCGAAGGAGTTGAAGCGACGATGCCCTTGCGGGTCCTTGTCTATTCCGTCGTCGACCGTCTTGATCCGGGCGGCGCGCAGATCGTGATCTCGCGCCTGCTGGCGAGCCTGCGGCGCCGCGGGCACGTCGTGACCGAGGCGTGGTCGGGGCCGGCTTCCGGGTCGGTGCCCGGCGAGTGGGTCTGCCCGCTCTACGTCCGCCCCCCCTCCGATGCCGCCCCGGCCCGCGCGCGGCCGTACCACCTGCCGTCGCTGTTCCGGCTGGCGGCGGGCCTGCTCCGCCGCAGGCCCCAGATCGTGAACGTCCATTTCGTGTCCGAGCAGGCCCTCTACTTCCTGCGCCTGAACGGCCTGTTCGGCTACAAGACCGTCCTGTCCGCCCACGGCACCGACATCCTGAAGCCGGCGCCGGCATGGCGCGACCTGCTGCCGGAATTCCTCGGCCGCGCGGACGCGGTGACCGTCGTGTCCCGCAACCTGGCCGACCGGGTGCTCTCGTACCCGGGCGTGGACCCGGCCAAGGTCCATGTGATCCCCAACGGCATCGACTGCGGCTTCTGGTCGCCGGGCGAGGGCGGGGCGCCCCCCGGTCCTCCAACCCCTGGCCCTCCAACCATCGTCGCCGTCGGCCGGCTGGAACCGGTGAAGGGGTTCGACCTCCTCCTGCAGGCCCTCGCCGCGGTGCGCCGGGTCGTGCCCGACGCCCGGCTGTGCATCGTCGGCGACGGCAGGCTGGCCGGGGAGCTGGCGGCCCAGGCCCGCGCGCTCGGCCTCGACGGCGCGGTCGAGCTTCCCGGGCGCCTGGAACGCGAAGGGGTCCGCGACCGGCTCCGCCGCGCCTCGGCCTTCGCCCTGTCGTCGCGCAGCGAGGGCATGCCGCTGGCGCTGCTGGAGGCGATGGCCTGCGGCGTCCCGCCGGTCGCGACCCGGGTCGGCGGCGTCCCCGAGGTCGTCGCCGACGACGCGGGGCTGCTCGTTCCCCCGGAGGACGCCGGCGCGCTGGCGGACGCGCTGGTCCGCGTGCTCCGGGACCCGGACCTGGCCGCCGGCCTCGGCCGGGCGGCGCACCGGCGCGCCCAGGCGTTCTCCAGCGCATCCTCCGAAGCGGCCTACGAACGTCTCTACGAGGCCCTGCTTCGGGATTGACCACCAACGATGAGGAAAGGCGCGGGCCCGCACGGACTTGCCGGGGCCGCGGAACGTCACGTCGATGCTCCCACAGCTCAAGAAGCTCGTCGCCCTGCTGGACCGCCGCGCCCGGCGCAACGGCATCATCCTGCTGCTGATGATGATCGCCGGCGCCGGGATGGAGGTGGTCGGCGTCGCCGCCGTTCCCGCCTATGTCAGCATGGTCGTCTATCCCGAGCAGCTCGCCCGCTTCCCCCTGCTCCAGTCCACGGTCGAGCGCCTGGGCCTGACCGACACCAACAGCCTCGTGGTCTGGGGGGCGGTCGCCCTGATCGCGGTGTTCGCGATCAAGAACTCCTTCCTGGTGTTCAACTACTACCTGCAGACGCGCTACACGACCAACCGCCGGATCGAGCTGGCCGGCAGGCTGACCAGGGCGTACATGCGCGCGCCCTATACCTTCCACGTCGCCCGCAACACCTCCGAGCTGCTGCGCAACATCGACCGCGAGGCCAGCGTCATCTCCTACCAGGTCCTGGGCGCGATCCTGGAGCTGCTGACCCATGTCCTGATCCTGGCCGCGGTGCTGATCTTCCTGTTCCTGGCGGAACCCTGGATCACCTTCTGGTGGATGGTCGTCTTCGGCCTGATGGGCGGCGCCGGCGTCGCGGCCGTCAGCGCCAAGCTGAAGCGCTACGGCCTGGAGGAGCAGGAGCAGCGCAAGCACTTCGTGCAAAGCCTCTACCAGGGCTTCGGCAGCATCAAGGAGGCGCGCGTCTTGAACCGGGAGGGGTTCTTCGCCGGCAAGGTCGCCGGCACCGTCAGCCGCATCGCCCGCGTCGTCCGCTTCAAGAACTTCACGACCAAGGCGATCGCCCCGGTCACGGAGTTCATCGCGATCACCGGCCTGCTGGTGATCGCTGCCGTCCTGGTCCTGCTCGGCCGGCCGACGGAATCGATCCTCGTCACCCTGTCGCTGTTCGTCGTCGGCCTCGTGCGGCTGCGCCAGACCATCGGCGCCGCCATGACCCATCTGGCGGGACTGCGCTACAGCATCGTGTCCGTCGATCCCGTCCACGCCGACCTCGGCGTCCTCGAGGCCGAGGGCGCGCCCCGGCCCGGCCCGGCCGGGACGCCGCCCCGCCACATGCGCAAGGCGCTGGAACTGCGCGACGTCTGGTACCGCCACGAGCAGGCGGGGACCCACGCCCTGAAGGGGATCGACCTCGTGATCCCGGCCGGCTCCGCGGTCGGCCTCGTCGGCAGCACCGGCGCGGGCAAGTCGACGCTGGTCGACGTGGTCCTGGGCCTGCTGCAGCCGGAACGGGGCAGCGTGCTCGTCGACGGCGTCGACATCCGCGAAGGCGGGGTCGGCGCGTGGCAGCGGACCATCGGCTACGTGCCGCAGTCCATCTACCTCCTGGACGACACGATCCGCCGCAACGTCGCTCTCGGCCTGGAGGACGCGGAGATCGACGAGGAGGCGCTGTGGACCGCCATCCGCACCGCCCAGCTCGAAGGCTTCGTGAAGGCCCAGCCGGAGGGGCTGGACGCGGTGATCGGGGAGCAGGGCGTGCGCCTGTCGGGGGGCGAGCGCCAGCGCATCGGCATCGCGCGCGCCCTCTACCACGATCCCGACGTGCTGATCCTGGACGAGGCGACCTCCTCGCTCGACAACGCGACCGAGCGCGCGATCATCGGCGCGGTGGAGACGCTGAAGGGCCGGCGCACCGTCATCATGATCGCGCACCGCCTGACCACGGTGCAGAACTGCGACGCGCTCCACTTCCTGAAGGCCGGCCGGATAGAGGCGTCGGGGTCCTATTCGGAACTTCAGGCCCTCCACCAGGATTTCCGACTGATGTCGTCGGGCTGATGCAAGGCACGGGAGTTCCCATGATCTCGATACGCGGCAGCCTGCGCCGCCACCTGGACCCGCTGGGGGAACGCGCCGTCGCCTCCGGCCTCCCGCCGGCCTGGCTCGGCTACCGCTGGGTCTCCGGCGAGACCGTCGCCGCGCATGTCGCGCGCACGGGCCGGGGGCGCTACGAGACCGTCCACGCCGAGGCGGTCGCCTCCAACCCCCTGCCGCGCAACGTCGCCGACCGCGCCGACCTGCCGGCCGACCGCGGCTGGTGGGGCTATTCGATGCGCGACGTCCCCGAACGGGTCAGCGGCGAGACCTTCGTCGCGACGCTGCCGGACTGCCGCCTCGTGTTCTGGAACGACCCGCGCAAGGACAACTTCTACCCCGCGATCCTGACGTCCGGCGGCCGGGCGCTGAACCTGCGCGAGATCGCCTTCCGGCCGGGCCATGCCGAAGCCCTGCGCGCCGGCCGGAAGGCGGCGCGGATCGACAAGGCGACCTGGGTGCTCGAGCGGGTCTACCACAACCATTCCCACTGGCTGACCGCGCATCTGCCCAAGCTCCACCTGCTGCGCACGCGCGGCGGCCTGGACGATCTGGTCCTGCCGCGCCGCCGCAACGCGGTCATCGACGCCTCGCTGCGGATGCTCGGCCTCGACCCTGGCGCCTTCGCGGATTTCGATCCCGACCGCCCGCTGGAGGTGGGGGAGCTCACCCTGGTCGGCACCGACCGCTTCCGCCCGGAACTGCTCCGCCCGGTCCGCGAAGCGCTGGCCCCGCCGCGGCCGGGAGCGCCGCCCGGATCTCCCCCTGGGCGCCGCGTCTTCATCAGCCGCGCCCGCTCGCGCGGCCGGCGCCTGCTGAACGAGGACGCGCTGTGGCCGTCGCTGCAGGCGGCGGGGTTCGAGCGCGTCTTCATGGAGGAGCTCGGCTTCGAGGAGCAGGTGGACCTGATGGCCGGGACGTCCGTGCTCCTCGCGCCGCACGGCGCCGGCCTCACCAACATGATGTTCTGCCCGCCCGGCGCCCATGTCGTCGAGATCGCCGATCTCGGCTTCCCCAACCCCAACTTCTACGCCCTCGCCTGCGCGATGGGGCTGCATTACTGGCTGGTGCCCGGCAGCGGCGTCGGCGACGGCCATCCCCTCGACAAGGACCTGCGCGTCGATCCGGACGCGGTCCGCGGCGTGCTGGCGCGCCTCGACGCCCCGGAGCCCGGAGGATGAGGATCTCCGTCGTCATCCCCTGCCACAACGGCGCGCAGTTCCTAGCCCCGACGCTGGACTCGCTCCTGAACCAGACCCTGCCGCCGCACGAGGTGATCGTCGTCGACGACGGCTCGACCGACGGCAGCGCCGACATCGCGCGGCGCTACGGCGCCCGGGTGGTGTCGCAGCGCCTGGGCGGGGCCTCGGCCGCCCGCAACGCCGGCGTGGCGCTCGCGCAGGGCGACGCGCTGATGTTCCTCGACGCCGACGACCTGCTCGGCCCGACCGTGCTGGCGGCGCTGGCCGACGTCCTGCGCCGGCATCCGGACGCCATCGCCTGCTGCCCCTGGTACCGCTTCGAGGAGGTCGGGGGCTGCTGGCTGACCGCGCCGGCATCCTGCGCGCCCCGGCGTCCCGGCCAGGACGACCTGGGCGCATGGCTGACGGGCTGGTACCACCCGCCCTGCTCGGTGCTGTGGTCGCGGCCGGCCTATGAGCGCAGCGGCGGCTGGGACCCGCAGGTCCGCGTCAACACCGACGGCGACGTCATGATGCGCGGCCTCGTGCGCGGCAACGTGCTGGTGCCGACCGGCGAGGGCACGGCCTATTACCGCCGCCTGCCCGGCGACGCCGTCTCGCTCAGCGGCACCCGCCTGACCCGGCGCGGGCTGGAATCCCGCCTGTTCGTGATCGACCGGATCGCCGCGATGCTGGCGGAGGCCGGCCGGCTGCCCCGCTACCGGGGACCGCTCGGCGAGGCCTACGAGACCATCGCCGAGGGCTGCGGCGACGAGCACCGCGACCTCCGGGACCGGTGCCTGGCCGCGGCCGCGCGCCATGCCGGCCCGGCCTGGCGGCGCCGCGCGCACCGCGCCGCCGCCCGGATCGGCTCCGCGTCCGGGCAGGTGGCCCGCCGCCTGGACGACCGGCTGGGCCGGCGCGACGCGCCGCCCGCCGCCGCGAGCCGTGAGCCGCGGCAGGGCGAACCGGGAGCAGGGGCGGGGGCGGCACCCCTGGTCAGCGTCGTGATCCCGGCCTACAACCGGGCGGACCTGCTTCCCCGCGCGCTCGACAGTGTCCTCGCCCAGGACTACCCGGCGTTCGAGGTGCTGGTCGTCGACGACGGCTCCACCGACGGCACGGCCGCCGTGGTGGCGGGGTATGGCGACCCGCGCATACGCTACCTGCCGCAGGACCGGAACCGCGGCGTCGCGGCGGCGCGCAACCGCGGCCTGCGCGAGGCGCGCGGCGAGTTCGTCGCCTTCCTCGATTCCGACGACGAGTGGCTGCCCCGCAAGCTGTCCTTGCAGGTGGCGCTGTTCGCCGGCGGCTCGCGGCGCCTCGGCCTCGTCTATACCGGCGTCGAGTCCGTGGTCGGGCAGGGGGAGCGCGAGGTCGAACTGCCGGTCCATCGCGGCGACGTCCACGCCCTGATGCTGCTGAGGAACGTCGTGCATGGCGGCGGGTCGAACGTGATGATCCGGGCGTCCGTCGTCGCGACCGTGGGCTATTTCGACGAGACGCTGCCGGCGATCGAGGACTACGAGTACTGGCTGCGCATCGCGCGCTTCTACGAGGTCGATTTCGTCGACGAAGCCCTGATCCGCTACCACAACCAGGACGACCCCGCCGGCGAGCGCGCCCGCCTGCGCCGCTCGCTGAACTTCGCCGCCAACATGGAGGCGCGCCGCCGCTTCCACGAGCGCTACCGCCATGAGATGCGCCGCGCCGGGGTCGAGCACCTGTTCCTGCTCGACAGCGCGCGGCGCCACCTGGAATCGCCGTTCGGGGACGCGCTGTCGGCCCGGCGGCTGGCCCTGCGGGCGCTGCTGGAGCGGCCCGCCGCCTACGCCGCCTATCCGTGGCTGCTGCCCGGCCGCCTGCGGCGGACGTTGCGACCCGCCGTCCGGCGCGTGCGCGCGCTGCTGCCCGCCCGGGGCCTGTGATTTCTTCAAGCCATGAAGATCATCATCGGAACGCCGAAGGTAACGCCTTGTTGACGCACGAGCGCAACGGACGGATTCCAGAGGATTTTCGCAGTATGCCCGAAATATCCGTGATCATTCCGACCTACAATCGGGCGGATTTCCTGGTCGAGGTGCTGCGGGCCCTGGAGAAGCAGACCCATCCGCTGCACGAGATCATCGTGGTCGACGACGGCTCGACCGACGACACGCGCGGCCGGGTCATGGGCTTCGGCGGCCGGGTCCGCTATCTCCACCAGGAGAACGCCGGCAAGTCGGCCGCCCTCAACGCCGGCCTCGCCCGGTGCGGCGGCCGCTACGTGTGGATCTGCGACGACGACGACCTGCCGGTGCCCGAGGCGGCCGAGCGCCTCCTCGCCGGGCTGGAGGCGAGCGGCGCCTGCTTCTCCTTCGGCCGCTACCGCCGCTTCCGCCGGGACGGCGGGACCGGCGAGCCGGAGGTCTTCGACGGCGGCTACTGGCCCGAGCTGGGCGCCAACTCGCTGTTCCTGACCCTGCTGGAGGACTTCTTCCTGTTCCAGAACGCGATGCTGGTCAGGAAGGAGGCCTACGACGCCGTCGGCCCGTTCCGCACCGACCTCGTGCGCTCCCAGGACTACGAGATGGCGATCCGGCTCGCCCGCCGGTTCCAGGGCGTCCACGTCCCCGAGATCGTGTTCCTGCAGCGCGTCCACGAGGGCCCGCGCGGTCCCGGGCAGGACCGCTTCTCCGCCGACCGCCAGGTCGAGCGGTGGGTCCTCTACGACAAGGTGATCTTCCTGGAGCTGTACGAGACCCTCGCCCTGGAGGAGTTCACCCCCGACGGCGTCGCGCAGGAGCCGGAGCCCGTCCGCCGGCGCGCGGCGCTGCTGCAGCGCGCCTGCGTCGTCGCGCGCAAGAAGCTGTGGACGCTCGCCCTCGACGACCTCGACCTGGCCGCGCGCGCGGCGCACGGATACCCGCTCACCCCCGCGGAGGCCGGCGTCTGCCGGCGCTTCCTGCTCTCCAAATACGGCTGCGACGAGCTTCTCGTCCAATCCGAGATCGCGGGACGGCTGCGCGCGCTCGCGGACGAGAGCGCGCAGGGCGCCGCCATCGTCGCCACCATGGCCGAGCCGCTGCTCTGGCGGTCGCGCCAGGCGGCGGCGGCCGGCGACGTCCAGGCCTCGATCGGCTTCCTCGGCCTGATCTTCCGCCTGCGCGGCTACCGCGGCAGCTCGGAGATCCTGTGGTCCGCCGTCCAGCGCCGCTCGCCCTGGAACGCCGCCGCCTGACGCGCGCCCCGGGCGTGCGTCCGGGGCGCTGCCGGCGCCTGAGGAGCACGAACAGGGGCGCGACCGCGCCGCCGGCGCCTGAGGAACACGAACACCAACACGAACAGGCGCGCGACCGCGCCCCCCGCTCAGTGATCCCAGGGATCGATGAGGTGCAGGCCGCAGTCCCGGAAATCCGCCGTGTTCCGGGTCGCCAGCGCCGCGCCGCGCGAGGACGCGATGGCGGCGATCTGCGCGTCGAAGCCGCCCACCGGCCGTCCCACCCGCCGCCGGCCGGCGGCGAGCAGCGCGAAGGCCCGGGCGGCGGCCGCGTCGAACGGCAGGACCCGGTCCGCGAAGTCCTCCTCGAACATCCGCTCGGCAGCAGCCAGCAGGTCGTCGCGCCGTCCGCCGCTCGTCAGCGCGGTGAGGGCGAACCGGATCTCGGCCTGGCTGATGGTCGTGGTGAACAGGCTGGTGCCGGTCTGCAGCGAGAACCAGCGCAGCACCGCCTCGGCCGGCGCCGGGCGCATCAGCTCCGACAGGACGTTGGTGTCCAGGACGATCATCGCGTCGGGCCCTGCGGTTCGCGCAGCGGTTCGCGCGCCGTCGGCGGCAGCTCGATGCTGCCGACCGCCGCGAATCGCCGCCGGATGGCCCTGCCCAGGTCGGCCGAGGACTGGCGTTCCTCGGTGAGCGCCGTGCGCAGGATCTGCCGGGCCTCGTCCTCCATGGAACGGCCGTGCTGGGCGGCGCGTATCCGCAGCTTTACCTTCAGCGGATCTTCCAGGTTCCGGATCGTGATGCTCGCCATGTGGTCCTCCCGTCCAGCGGGAAAGTAGTCGTTGATCTCGCGGAGTGCAAAGTCGGCGAGGCGGGCAGGCATGAGATTCTCGTTGCAACCTCCTCGCCGACGGCCCAATTTACAAGAGTGGAGTGTTGTACACAATATATTTGTGGAACGGAGTTCGCCATGAGCTGCTGCGACCCGAACGGCACCGGAAGCCCCGTCCCCGAGGACCGGGCCATCGGCCGGCGCGCCGCGCTTAAGACGCTGGCGGGCGTGACCGGCGGGATCGCGGTCGCGAGCCGCGGCCTGCCCGCGCGCGCGGCGGGGGAGGCGGTCAGCCTCGCCTTCTGCGGCCAGCTCCTGTGCGTCGTTCCCTACGAGGTGACGAAGGCGCGCGGCCATTTCGCGGCCGAGGGGCTGGACGTCGACCTCGTCTACACCCGCGGCGGCAGTGCTGCCGTGCAGGCGCTGGTCGGCGGCGCGGTGGACTACGCGGCCTCGTCCTTCGACGTCGCGGTCCAGGCCTTCGACAAGGGCGCGCGCATCCTGCGCTTCGCGTCCACGGGGCGGCTGCCGCTGTTCGCGCTCGCGGCCGGCCCGCGCTCGGTCGCGGAGGTGACGGACCTCGCCTCGCTCGCCGGCAGGACCCTGGGCGTCTCGGCGCTCGGCAATGCCGACCACGTGCTGGCGCTCTACCTCCTCGGCCAGGCGGGCGTCGACCCGGGGCAGGTGCGCTTCGCGACGCTCGGCCCCAATCTCTACGACGCGGTCCGCCTGGGCCAGGTCGATGCCGGCATGGTCCAGGAGCCGGCGCTGACCCTGCTGCTGGAGGCGGGCGGCAAGGTCCTGGTCAACGTGATGGACATCGACCACGCGCACCGCCATCTCGGCGGCCCGTACGAGTTCATGGGCATCGCCGTGCGCGCCGAGGAGCGCGACGAGCGGCTGGAGCAGATGCGCAGGCTCACCCGCGCCCTCGACAAGGGCCTGCACGACACGCGCACGATCCCGGTCGAGGAGGTGGTCGCGGCCCTCCCGCGCGAGCTGGTGGCCGGCGGCAACCGCGGCCAGCTCGTCGACATCCTGGAGCGCCATCGCGCGTCCCTCTACCCCGAGACGCCGGCGATCGACCCCGAATCGGCGGGCCGCGTCATCCGCTCCCTCGCCTCGGCCGACCTGATCCAGCCCGACTTCCCGCTCGACCGGCTGATCGACCGTTCCGTGGTGGAGGGGTGATGCTCGACCTCAAGAACGTCACGCTCGCCTACGGGGCGGTCCCGGTCCTGGAAGGCGTCGACCTGTCCGTCGCCGCCGGCGAGTTCGTGAGCCTCGTCGGCCCGTCGGGCTCCGGCAAGACCAGCATCCTGCGCGCGGTCACCGGCCTGCAGAAGCCGCTGGCGGGCACGGTCGCGCTCGAGGTCGGCCGCGACGAGGTCGGGTTCCTGTTCCAGGACGACGCGCTCCTGCCCTGGCGCACGGCGCTCGAGAACGTGATGCTCGGCCTGCGCATCCGCAAACTCGCCAAGCGCGAGGCGCGGGAGCGCGCGTCGGACTGGCTTGACCGGCTCGGCCTCGCCGGGTTGGGCGACCGCTACCCGCGCGAGCTTTCGGGCGGCCAGCGCAAGCGCGTCGCGATCGCCCAGGTGCTGGCGCTGTCGCCGCGCTTCCTGCTGATGGACGAGCCCTTCGCCTCGCTGGACGCGATCGTGCGCCTGCGCATCACCCAGGACCTGCTGGGCTGGGTCGAGCGCGAGCGCATGAGCGTGCTGCTCGTGACCCACGACCTGGAGGAGGCGATCCAGCTCTCCGACCAGGTGTTCGTGCTGTCCAACGGCCCGCGCGCCCGCATCCGGGCGGGCTACCGCGTGCCGCTGCAGCGTCCGCGCGACCTGCTCGCGGCCCGCCGCCACCCCGCCTTCGGCGATCTGGTGGACCGGCTGTGGCGCGACCTGTCGGACGAGATGGGCCCCGCCTTCCGGGAGGCCGCCGAATGAGGACGCTGCTCGACCGGGTCGCCGTGCGCCGCACGCTGGCCCTGCTGGTGCTGGTGGCGATCTGGGAGGGGCTGGGGCGCGTCGGCGTGCTCGATCCCTTCTACGCCCCGCCGCCCTCCCACGTCGCCGCCGTGCTGGCCGAGCTGTTCGCCGACGGCAGCATCTGGGACCATCTCCACGCGACCTTCCTGGCCGCGCTGGCCGGGCTGCTGCTGGGCCTGCTGGTCGGCATCGTCCTGGGCTTCGCCGCCGCCCTCGTGCCGGTGCTGGCGGAACTGCTCGAGCCGGTGATGATGCTGCTCAACGCGGTGCCGCGCGTGATCCTGGCGCCGTTGTTCGTGATCTGGTTCGGCATCGATCTCAGCTCGAAGATCGCGCTGTCGCTGGTCCTGGTCTCGGTGCTGGTGTTCTTCGCCGTCTATGGCGGGATCAAGGAGGTCGACCGCCGCCTGGTCGAACGGGTGCAGACGCTCGGCGGCGGGCGCTGGGTCCTGCTGCGCGAGGTCTACGTCCCCTCCGTGACGGCCTGGGTGATGGGCAACCTCAAGGTCGCGGTCGGCTTCGCCTTCACCGGCGCCGTCGTCGGCGAGTTCGTCGCCAGCACGCGCGGCCTCGGCTACCTGCTCCAGTTCGCGCAGAGCACCTACAACGCCGGCCTGACCCTGGGGCTGGTGATCCTGATCATGGCCTTCGTGCTCGTGCTGTTCAGCCTGTCCGAACGGGTCGAGCGGCGCCTGCTGCGCTGGCGCTACCGCTGACCCTCTCATCAGGAAGCCCCCGATGTCCTTCGCCGACGTTTCCGACCGCCTGACCCGTGCCCTCGGCCTGGACCTGCCCCCGGTGGCGCTCGCCTTCCTGGACGCGCCGCCGCCCGGCGTCGCGGTGGACGACGCGCTGGCGCCGTCGGCCTGCAGCTTCTGGCGCCGCGCCGAGGCGCAGACCGTCTACGCGCCCGCGAAGGCCCATTACCACTGCCAGATCGGCGCCCATGTGATGGGCTTCGACCTGCCGCCCCAGGTCGGCGACGAGTTGGGCGCCGTGATCGGCCAGGTCGTCGGCAACGGCTATATCGGCGCCGAGGAGCCGGCGAACCTGCCGCGCCGGGCCGAGCCGCGGGCCGGCATCCTCTACGGCCCGCTGGCGGATTTCCCCGCGGCGCCGGACGCGGTGCTGCTGTGGCTGACCCCGGTCCAGGCGATGATCTGGAGCGAGGCGTCCGGCGGCGCCGCCTGGGGTGCCGGCGTGCCCTCCGCGGCGTTCGGCCGCCCGGCCTGCGCCGCCGTCCCGGCCAGCCTGGACGCCGGCCGGCCGGTGCTCTCGCTCGGCTGCATCGGCATGCGGACCTTCACGGCCGTGCCGGCCGACCGCATGCTGGCGGTCGCACCGGGCGCGGGCATCGCCGCGGTGGCCGAGGCGGTCGCCGCAGCGGCCGAGTTGAACGTCGGGATGCGCGGCTACTACGAAGGCCGGCTCGCCGCTGTCTCGTGACGCCCGTCCCCGCCGGGGGCCGGCGGCGCTTGGCGGCATTCATTTGAAATCATATCATCGTCCCCTGGCTATCGACGCGGGGGACGATGACGACGCTGACGCTGTACGAACTGGCGGGTGCCGAGGACGACCGCCGGTTCAGCCCGTATTGCTGGCGGGTCCGGCTGGCGCTGGCGCACAAGGGGCTGGCCGTCGAGGGCGTGCCCTGGCGCTTCACCGAGAAGGAGGCGATCGCCTTTTCCGGGCAGGGCAGGGTGCCGGTCCTGGTGGACCGCGGCCGCGCGGTCGCCGATTCCTGGGACATCGCCTGCCACCTGGAGGAGGCCTGGCCCGATCGCCCGTCGCTGTTCGGTGCCGGGGCGAGTGGTGCCGCCGGCCGGGCGCTGTCGCGCTTCTACGTCGACTGGACCGACATGGTCGTGCATGCCGGCCTGGTCCGGATGATCGTGGCCGACATCCACGGCCATCTGCACGAGAAGGACAAGGCGTATTTCCGCGAGAGCCGGGAGGCACGCCTGGGCGGCGCGCTGGAGGCGGTCTGCGCCGACCGGGACGTGCGGGTGGTGGAGTTCCGCCGCGGCCTCGCGCCGCTGCGCGCGACGCTGAAGCGCCAGCCCTTCCTGGGCGGCGAGTCGCCGCTGTTCGCGGACTATGCCGTGGCCGGGGCCTTCATGTGGGCGCGCGCCATCAGCCCCTTCCAGTTGCTGGAAGCAGGAGACCCTGTCGCGGATTGGCGCTCGCGCATCCTCGCCCGGCTGGACGAAACCGCTGCCGGGTTCCTGGCCTATCCGTGCTGAAGCCCACCGGGCTTGTCGGCGGGCTTGTCGGCCGGCTTGTCGAATGGAACCGACGGATGAGCGGGGGGACCTACGCGGTTCCCCCGCCGCTCCGCACCGCCGAGGCGGTTCAGTCCATCTCGATCGAGACGGCTTCCGGGCCCTTGTTGCCCTGGCGCACCTGCGCGCGGACATAGGCGCCTTCCGGCAGGATCGACAGCCCCGAGCGCTCGATCGCGCTGGCGTGGATGAAGATGTCCTTGCCGCCGGCGTCCGGGGCGATGAAGCCGAAGCCCTTCTCGGCGTTGTACCACTTCACGGTGCCGCCGACCTCTTCGGTCGGGCCGGAATCGCGATCGTAGCCGCCGCGGCCGCCGCCGCTGCGCTCGCGCGGGGCGCCGAAGGAGCTGCCGCCGCGGCCACTGCTGGCCGGAGCGGAGCGACCGGGCGTCGCCGTCGAGGTGTCGATGTCGCGCACGGCGCTGACCTGCGGGCCTTTCTGACCCTGCGCGAGATCGACGATGAGGGTGGTGCCCTCGGGTACGTTATCGTATCCGAGGAGATTCAGGACCGATCCGTGGAGGAACGCATCCGGGGAGCCATCCTCGGGGGTGACGAAGCCGAAACCCTTGGAGGGGTTATACCACTTCACCGTCGCCCGGACATTGCTGGCGATCGGCATCGCCGGCTGGCGGCCCATGGGACGGGAGGGAGGAGAAGAACGCATAGGACGTGTCAAGGTATAGCAGTTTCGAAGATCGCCAGGGTACGCGGCCTTTGCGTCCGTGGCAAACGCGAAATCGGGCCATGCGCCCACCGGAGTGTTCATTTTTCCTTCTCCCGGGAATGGCGGCGCGGAAGGCGGCCGGACGCGGCCGGTTCAGCCGGGCTGGGCCTGCGCCGCCGTCCGGCGCACCCCCATCAGCCACAGCAGGACGCACGCCACCACCCCGGTCAGCGCCAGCAGGACGAGGTTGACGGTGGCCCAGCCGGCCAGCGCGTGCACCGTGCCCGAGCTGAGCGCGCTGACCGCGACCGCGGTGAACACCAGGAAGTCGTTCATCCCCTGCACCTTCGCCTTCTCGGCGGCCCGGTAGGTCTCGGTCAGCAGCGTCGTCGCGCCGACGAACAGGAAGTTCCAGCCGATCCCCAGCAGGATCAGCGCCGGCCAGAACGACAGCATCAGCGTGCCCCCCGACAGGTTCAGCGCCACGCAGCCGACATAGAGCAGCGCTCCCGTCATCATCACCGCGGGCGAGCCGAACCGGCCGATCAGCCGCCCGGTGAAGAAGGCCGGCGCGTACATGCCGACCACGTGCCACTGCAGCACGAAGGCCGCGTCGGAGAAGGTGTGGTGCGCATGGTCGAGCACCGCGAGCGGGGTCGACGTCATCACGAAGTTCATCCCGGCGAATCCGATGATCCCCGCGAGCACGGCGGCGACGAAGGCCGGCTGGCGCGCGATCTCCCGCAGCGGCCGGGTCGGCCCGGAGGTCTCGGCGCTGGAGGGCGCCGGCAGCTCCACGAAGCCGATCAGCAGCAGCGTCCCCGCATGCAGCAGCGGCAGGGTCGCGAAGGTGCCCGCGAACTCCGCCGTCGTGAACAGGTCCTTGGTCCAGGTGGCGAGGTTGGGCCCGAGGAAGGCGGCGACGATGCCGCCCGCCATCACCCACGAGATCGCCCTCGGCCGGAACGCCGGGGAGGCGACGTCCGCCGCCGCGAAGCGGTAGAGCTGGTTGAACGCCGCGGCGACGCCCAGCAGCACCAGCCCGGCCGAGAACAGCACGAAGTCGCCCCGCCACGTCGCGAGCGTCGCGACCGCGCCGCCGACCATCCCGAACACCGACCCGGTGACGAAGCCGAACCGCCGCCCCATCCTCTTCATCAGCAGCGAGGCCGGCAGCGGCGTCAGCATCATGCCGACGAACATCAGCGCCAGCGGCAGCGTCGCCAGCCCCGGATCGGGCGCGATCAGCGTGCCCGCCACGGCCGCCGCCGTCATGATCAGCGACGTCGTGCTCATCCCGAAGGCCAGGCATGCGGCCAGCAGCAGGACGTTGCGCTTCTCGTTCTTCATCAATGCCCCTCGCTCGCGGCTTCATGCGGGGGCTGCGAAAGCGTGCGCCACGTCTTCCCTGCGCGCCCATGCGGAAAATCCGGTATAGTCTGCACCGCCCTTCGGCTGCTCGTCCACCCCTCGTCCCGGCAACGCCATCCATGAACGATCCCGTCCGCCTCCTCGAGGAAATGCAGCGCGCGAGCGACAGCACGGTCGCCTTGCTCCAGGCCTCGGCGGAGGCCCAGGGCCGGATCGCCGGCCTGCTCGCGGGCGCGCTCGCCGCCCAGACCGCCACGGTCGGCCTGATGATCGAGGCGGGCCTCCTGTCCTGGCGCCAGGCGGCCGCCTATTACGAGGCGGTGCTGGCGAGCCTGTCGCCCGCGCGCCGCGACGGCCCCGAGAGCGAGGCGATCCGCTCCGTGCTGACCTTCCTGGAGGACACCTACGGCGGCGCGAGGGAGCCGGCTGGCCGCCCGCGCCTGTCCGTCGTCGAGGGCGGCGCGGGGGATGACGGCGCAAGGGATGACGGCGCCGGCTGAAGCGCCGCGCCGGTTCCGGCGCTCGCCTCGTCATGCCGGTTCCGGTACTCACCCCAACGTGCCGTATGCGCGGCGCGCGGCGCCCTGGTATATTTGGTCCATGCAGCGGGACGTTCTCATCGCCGGCGACCTCGCCGCCTTCCTCGAAGGGGGCGTCAGCATCGTCGTATCCTCCAGCGGCGGCGAAGGGCCGACGATCGGCCGCGCGCTGGGCTGCGTCGTCTCGCCGGACCGGTGCCGCGTCACGGTGTTCCTGTCCACCTCGGCGAACGCGGCGCTGGTCGCGGCGGTGGCCGCAACGGGCGTCGTCGCCGTGGTCTTCACCGAGCCGAGCACCAACCGCTCCGTCCAGCTCAAGGGCGCCGACGCGCGGATCGCACCCCCGGAAGGCGACGTCGGGCCCCTCCTGTCCCGCCATGTCGAGGCTTTCCGCCGGGACCTGGAGCTGATCGGCTTCGACGAGGCCTTCACGCGGGTCCTGATGGCCTACGATGTCGACGACTTCGTCGCCCTGTCCTTCACGCCGCGCTGCAGCTTCGACCAGACGCCGGGTGCCCGCGCGGGGAGCCCGCTGGCATCATGAGCGAACGTCTGACCCTCGATGCGATCCGGCCCTGCCTGGAGGGCGTGATCCCGGCGGCGATCGGGACCTGCGCGCCCGACGGCACGCCGAACGTGTCGCTGATCTCCCAGGTGCATTACGTCGACGACGCGCATGTCGCGCTCTCCTACCAGTTCTTCAACAAGACCCGCGCCAACATCCTGGCGAACCCGCATGCGGCGCTGCTGCTGATCGACCCGGCGACGGTCCGCCAATACCGGCTGTGCATGCGCTACCTCCATACCGAGACCGGCGGCCCGCTGTTC
>NZ_DASYHS010000298.1:0-8890 GCF_035998295.1 Arenibaculum sp.
CCGGACTCCCATGCCCAGCACCATCCCACACCGCCGCCAGGAAATCGACATGCGCGGCTTCGGCGCCATCGCCTTCGGCCCGGCGGTCGCCGCGGTGCTGATGGCGGCGCTCGCGCAGTCGCTCGGCTACTGGCACGGCACCGATCCCGTGGTCGCGGCCGGCGGGCCGGTCCAGCTCCTGCTCGGAACGTCGATGCTGCTCTACGCGCTGTTCGCGCTCGTGCATCTCCTGCATTGGATCGGCGACCGGCTGACCGGCCAGCCGACCCCGCTGTGGTGGCTGCCCGAGCGCATGTCCCGGGACGAGCAGACGGTGCCCGGCATCGGCGGCGCCGGCGACGCCCCGGTCCCCGCCTTCCCGAACCACCTCGACGGCGCCGCGCTGTCGCTGGCCATGGCGCTGGTGTCGCGGCTGGCGCTCCAGGGCGCGATCTGAACGGGAAGGCCGGCATGCGCGATGCGCGGCGGGTTTTGCGCGCGTGACGCGCGGTTCTGTTTGAGCTATCGTCGGATGGTAGTGTCTGCCAGGGCCGATCCATGACCAGCCGTCCCGCCGCCCCGCCGCCCCCCCCGACCCGCTACGGCCGGCCGGCCCCCAACACTCCCAACGCCAACACCCCCGGCGCCAGCCCCCACGGCAACGCCCGGGGCGCGCAGGTGCAGATGCGGCCGGGCGCGCCGCCGGCCGGCGGGTCCGGTGCCGGATACCGGCTGGTCGTCGGGGCCTACATGCACCAGGGGTCGAGCGCGGGCCGCATGCCGCCCGAACTGGCCGGGCACGGCTTCGTCGCGATCGAACGGCCGGACGGCCGGCGCGAGGCCTTCGGCTTCTCGCCCAAGAATTTCGGCAGCTTCGATCCCAAGCGCGACTTCGCCCGGCTGTCGGCCGGCGTGCCGGGTGTCGTCCATGACGACGCCCGGGCCTTCTCGCGGCCGGGCGTGCGCACGCAGGCGATCCCGATCTCGCAGCAGCAGGCGCAGGCGGCGCTCGCGAAGGTGAGCGAGTACAAGACGCGCGGCTACCAGTTCAGCGCGACGCGCCGGCAGTGCTCGACCTTCGTCAACGACGTCTCGAAGGCGGCCGGCGTCGCCTCCGGCCCGGCGCCGTCCCTGCCCAGGGCGCTGTACCAGAAGCTCTGAACCGCCGCGGTTGCCGGGTGAGGACCGACGGTCTATGGTTGACCGGTGCGTGCCACTCGACCGGAGATACGCCGATGCCGGACGGAGTCATCAGCGCCGCCGAGGCCGATCGCGATTTTTCCAGGGTGCTCCGCGACGTGGAGGCCGGCGCGCGGGTCACGATCATGAAGGACGGCCGACCGGTGGCCGTACTGGCTCCCGTGGAGGAGGGCACGTCGCCCAGACGCGGGAAGGCTCGTGAGCGCATGCTGGCATTGCTCCATGAAGGGCTGCCGCTCGGTTTTTCCGGCGCTCTCGATCGTGACGCGCTGCACGACCGATGAGCCTCGTCGCTGTCGATACCAACATTCTTCTCTATGCCGCCGACAACGCGGGTGATCCCGCCAAGCATCGGGTGGCGTTGGATCTCCTGGACCGCTTGGGCGCAACCGGCCGGGGCATCCTGGCGCTCCAGGCACTGGCTGAATTCTACTCCGTAGCGGTCCGCAAGTACCGGATTCCCCCGGACCGGGCGGCAGTTTACGTGGACGCTTGGGGCGAGGTCTTTCCTGTGCACGGGGCGGTGCTGGCGGACGTTTCGGATGCGATGCGGGTTCAACGCGACCATAACGTCGCGTTCTGGGACGGCATGATATGGTCCGTCGCCAGACGGGCCGGAGCCCGCATCCTGTTGAGCGAAGACCTTCAGGACGGTCGTTCGCTCGAGGGCGTCCGGTTCGCCAACCCCTTCGAACCGTCCAACCGCTCGCTCGTCGAGGAGATTGTCGGCGCCTGAAGCCTTGGAGCCAGCGCCGCGCGGGCCGCGGCCAGGACCGGGGCGAGGGGCAGGTCGGCGAGGCGGTCGGCTTCCAGGACGCGCATGTTCGCCCGCTCGATCCCGGTCATGGCCGCGGGCAGGTGGCTGCGCGCGAACAGCGCCACGCCCGGCACGCCCATATGGGCGGCGAGGTGGGTCGGCCCGCTGTCGTTGCCGACGGCGAGCGCCGCCCCGGCCAGCACCCCGGCCAGGCCGAAGAAGTCGAGCACGCGGCCCTCGCGCATCAGCGCGGTCGCCGGCAGGTCCCGGCACAGCTCGACCTCGTCGGGGCCGGGCACGGTGACGACGCGGTGCCCGTCGGCGGCCAGGGCCTCGGCCAGCGCGCGGTAGCCGGGCCAGCGCTTGTTGGGATGGCGCGCCGACGAGCCCGGCAGCAGGACGACGTAGGGCGCCTCGACGCCCGCCGCCGCCAGTACCCCGCCGACGTCCGCGGCCATCCAGCGCAGGTCGGGCGCGCGCGCGTGCACGACCGGCACGCCGGCGTCGGCGAGCTGGCCCGCGAGGCGGTCCAGGCTCGGCACCGTCTTGGGGGCGTGGTGGCGGTGCGGGTGGCTGCAGCCGGGCGCGGTCCCGGACCACTCGACCCCGCGCCCGAGCAGCCAGCGGAAGTAGAAGGCGGTGCGGGCGGAGTTCTGGAGGTCGTAGACCCGCGAGAACCCGCCCGCCGCGAGCCGCCGGCGCAGCGCCGCCATGCGGTCGAGCCGCCAGCGCGGCGCGGCCTCGTCCACCCACACCGCGTCCACCGACGGGCAGCGTTCGAGGATGCGGCGGAAGGGGGCCCGCGTCAGCACCGTGATCCGGGCGCCGGGATGATGCGCGCGGATGTCGCGCAGCGCGCCTTCCGCCTGGAGCAGGTCGCCGAAGGCGCCCAGTTTGATGATCAGGATCGCGGTCATGGCGGCGGACCATACAATGGGGCGCGCCACGGGGGTAGCGCCACGGGGGTAGCACCACGGGGGGTAGCGCCGCGCGCGCGCGGCGTCAGGGCAGCCAGGGATCGTCGGCGCGGTGGAGGCGCGAGGCGGCCAGCCGCGCGGCGGCGATCAGCAGCGCCTTGCGCCGCGCGGGGGCGAGCCGGCCCTTCGGCGCCTCGCGCAGCGCCGCGGCGCCGAAGGCGTCGGCGACGAACAGGCCGCAGTCCTCGGGGATCAGCTCCACCGGGAAGTCCGCCGCGACCGCGAACCAGAACGCGTCGCAATAGTCGAGGTAGTCCCGCCACTTGCGATCGGCGCGGAAGTCGGCGACCCCGCTCTTGACCTCGACGATGACCAGCCCGCCCGCGTCGTCGACGCCGACCACGTCCGCGCGCCTGCCGTTGCCGAGCGGGAATTCCGTGACGCTCGCATAGCCCCGCTCCGCGAGCGCGCGGCGCACGCCCCTGGTCACCGCGGCCGTGGTCCCGTTCCTGTCGTCCATCATGGGTACACATCATGAACGCAGGCGGCGTTCCTGCCAAGCGGCGAAAGCGGGACCGGGCCACCCGCCTGCGTGGAACCCCTCCACAAGGTACTCGCAAAACGCGCCCGGCTTTGCCAAGATCGGCGCCGTGTCGACGCCCTTTGCAGGATGGCGGGACCCCCTGGACGGCGGCCGGACCGGCGCCGAAGGGTTCGTCCTCGTCTTCGACCCCGACGGTGGACTGACGGACTGGTCGCCGAGCACCGTGCTCGTCGTCCCCGAACTGGCGCCCCTGCTCGTCCGCGGCACGCCCGGCGACGCGCTCGCCCATGCGCTCGAGCCGTGCCTGGCCGGGGACCGGTTCCGCCTCGCCGGGCACGGCCTCGCCGACGGCGGCTCGGCCTGGGTCGCGACGCGCAACGCATCCCAGCCCGCCCCCCAGCCCGCCCCCCAGCCCGCCCCCCAGCCTGCATCCCAGGCCACCTCCCAGCCCGCCGGGCACCAGGCGGAGACGCTGTTCCGCGCGATCGCCGACGCGCTGCCGCTCGGCCTGGCGGTCAGCGCGCTCGGGGATGGCGGCATGCGGTACTGCAACGGCCCCTACGCGGCGCTGATGGGCGTCCGGCCGGAGGACGTCCTCGGCCGGCCGGCCGCGGGCTTCTACCTCAACCCGGAGGACCGCCGCCGCCTCGTCGACTGGGTGGAGCGGCACGATTTCCTCCAGGGCTGCGAGACGCGGCTGAGGCGGCCGGACGGCACCGATTTCTGGGCCATGGTGTCGGCCCGGCGCATCACCTGGGAGGGGGAGCGCTGCGTGCTCGCGACGGCGGTCGACCTCACCGACCGCAAGCGGCTGGAGGAGGGGCTGGACGAGGCGCGCGCCGCGGCGGCCCGTGCCGCCCGGGCCAAGGACCGTTTCCTGGCGGTGGCCAACCACGACCTGCATCAGCCGCTGGCGGCGCTGGCGATGTTCGTCGGCGCGCTGGAGGTGCGCCTCAGCGAGCCCGGCGCGCGCGAGATCCTGCGCGCGATGGACGGGGCGCTGGGCGCGCTGCGCAGCCTGGTCGAGACGCATCTCGACATGGCGCGCATCGACGCCGGCATGCTGCGGCCGGTGCCCGCCAGCCATCCCGCCAATGCCATGATCACGCGCATGGCGCTGGAGTTCGCCGGCGCCGCGCGCGCCAAGGGGCTGCGCCTGTCCGTCCAGCCCTGCTCCGCCCTCGTCCATACCGACCGCGACCTGCTGGAGCGCATCCTGCGCAACCTGCTGTCCAACGCGATCCGCTTCACCGACGGCGGGCGCGTGCTGCTGGGCTGCCGGCGCCGGGGCGACCAGCTCTCGATCCAGGTCTGGGACACCGGGCGCGGCATCCCGGAGGCCCAGCACCACCTCGTGTTCGAGGAGTTCTGGCGCGCCGATCCCAGCCCGGCGGTCGGGGGCTTCGGCCTCGGGCTCGCGATCGTCGACCGCCTGGCGGGGCTGCTCGGCCACCGGCTGGAGATGTGCTCGCTCGAGGGGCGCGGCACGATGTTCTCGATCACGATGCCGGTCGCCACGGACGAGCCGGCGCCCTCGCTGCCGACGCTGGCGCCGCTGCCGGAACCCGGCGCGCGCGTCCTGGTCATCGAGGACGACCTCCAGGTCCTGGACGCGCTTCAGGTGCTGCTCGGCCAGTGGGGCTGCGCCGTGATCGGCGCCGCCTCGTCCGAGGAGGCGCTGGAGGCCGTCGCCGCCGGCGAGCGGCCGGACGTCGTGATCGCCGACCTGCGCCTGGGCGGCAGCGCCAGCGGCATCGCCGCGATCCGGCAGGTCGCGAAACTGCTGGACGGGCCGGTCCCCGGCCTGATCCTGACCGCGGACACCGACCCGCGCCGCCTGCGCGAGGCGCGGCTGTCGGGCTATCCGCTGCTCCACAAGCCCGTCAGCGCGCATGCGCTGCGCGGCACGCTCGGAGCACTGCTCGGCCAGCGCCTGCGCTGAGCCCGACTTCCTCGTAATATATTATATATTATGCCTCGGATCACTTTTACTCATGCGATCGGAGACAAACATTCATTTGAGCGGGGCCGGCGTTTGCCCGAAACTTGAAATCCTCGGGAGGAGGAGCATCTCTTGGACGGAATGGAAGCGGCGACGCGGATCGGAACCGAGGCGGCGATCTGGAGCGACCTGCGGCGGGAAGCCGCCGAGATCGTGCGCCACGAGCCTTTTCTGGCCCCTCACATCGAGGTGGTCCTGCTCGGCCATGACGCGTTCGAGGATGCGCTGGCCGGGCTGATCGCGCACAAGCTGTACGACGACACCCTGGCCGAGGGCGCGTTGCGCGACCTCGTGCGGGCGGCGGTCGCCAACGACCCGACGGTCGCGAGCGCGGCGCTGGCCGACCTCGCCGCGGTGATCGAGCGCGACCCGGCGGCGGGCTTCCTGATCAACCCGTTCCTGTACTTCAAGGGCTACCAGGGCCTGCAGGCGCACCGGGTGGCCCATTGGCTGTGGAACAGCGGCCGCCGGCACGCGGCGCTCTACTTGCAGAGCCGGGTGTCGCAGAAGTTCGGCATGGACATCCACCCTGCCGCCCGCATCGGCCGCGGCATCCTGATCGACCACGCGACCGGCATCGTGATCGGCGAGACGGCGGTGGTCGGCAACGACGTGTCGATGCTGCAGAACGTGACCCTGGGCGGCACCGGCAAGCAGCGCGGCGACCGCCACCCGAAGATCGGCGACGGCGTCCTGATCGGCGCCGGGGCGACCGTGCTCGGCAACATCGTGGTGGGCGAGGGGTCGAAGGTCGGCGCCGGCAGCGTCGTTCTGAAGGACGTGCCGCCCCACAGCACGGTTGCGGGAGTGCCCGCCCGCATCGTCTCGCGCCGCTGTCCGTCCAACCCCGCCCTGACCATGGACCACAGCCTGCCCTGCGGCAGCGACGAGGAAGGCTGAATTACCCCTCTCCCGTGCAACGGGAGAGGGAGGGCAGCGCCAGTCCCGGCAAGCCGGGACTGGCGCCACAACAACCAACCAACCTCAATCCATCATGCCGGCCTTGCGGCGGAACCACTCCAGCGGATACTCGCGCAGGGCGTTGACCGGCCGGGCGCCCGGCCGGTTGGCCATCGCGCGGCGCACCAGCTCGGTCATGGTGATGTTCTCGTACTTGCAGATGAACTCGAGTCCCGCCAGGATTGCCGGCTCCAGCCGGACGCTGGTCCGACGGCCGTTGAGGTAGATGTTCTTGGACTTCAGATACGTATCGACCATGTGACGCCTCCGAGTTGAAAGTGATGGCGCAATGCATCACTGTTGTGTGCATGGCGCCACAACTTTTCAGATCATGCAAGCGAAATCATACGGGCAACTGCAGGAAAAATTCTTTTCTTCGGCAAGGTCTAGGCTTTCTGCGGGTTTCGAACGATCGCTTCGCAGGTGCAAAATTCAAGAATCCGGCGGTCGCCACTCCAAAGGGATGGTCGCGCCGCCCTCCGAGGGCAATTCCACGATCCCGAGTCGCGCGTAGAGTCGGCGTGCGGGATTGTACGGAGTGACGCTGCCGCGCATCACCAGCCGCTCCGCGATCGCGCGTTTCATGCAGTGCTGTAGCAGGGCGGCGCCGAGGCCGGCGTTGCGCTGCCCCGGCATCAGGGCGAGGTCGACGACCCACAGCTCGCCGGGCCTGTCTTCGAGCACGAGCCGGCCGGCCGGTTCCCCGGCCGCCTCGACGACCAGCACCCGGGCGTCGGGGTGGACGTGGCGGAACCCCGCGAGCTGGCTTTCGTACTGCATGCGGGCGAACGGCTCGGCCTGGGCCGGCGGCAGGGGCAGGGCGGCCAGCTCGCGCTCGCGCGAGGTGACGAACAGCGCGAACAGGAAGTCCTCGTCCTCCGGGCCGGCCGGCCGCAGGGTGAAATCCGTGTCGTCTGCGTGCATCCCGCGTCGTCCCGTCCACTCGAAAGGGCAGCTTTGCCCGAAAGAGGTGGTCCGCCTCGCCGGTCTGGCGGGGCGGCGTGCATGCGTGGTAACCATGCCGTCCAGAACACCGCTTGCGGACAAGGAGACGCGCGTGACCGGCTACGTCCTGGCCCCAGTGACAATGGAAACCTTCCTGCCGCTGCTGGGCAAGACCTTCAATGTACTGCACTGCGATGTGGCGGTCGAACTGAAGCTGACCGAGGTCAGCGACTCGACCAAGGGCCGTCCCTGGCCGGCCAAGCTGCCCAAGCCGTTCCTCCTGATCTTCAGCGGCCCACCGGAACGCATCCTGATGGAGGGGATGCGCGTGCTCCAGACCCCGGGCGTGGACCCGTTCCAGCTCTACGTGATCCCGATCCTGACCCACGACCCCGGCGAAAGCGGGCAGCTCTACCAGGTGATCTTCAATTGATCACGCGGAGGCGGGGCCGGTAACGGCCTCGCCCGGCCGGCTTAGTTGGCGGGGGCAACCTCTGCGGTCTCCGCCCTTCGATCAGGCATATCAACGAGTAGAGCCGCAGGCAGCTGGCGATGCTGGTACCCCTGCGCATCGTCGGCGGGGTGGCCTCCTCGACGATGTCGGTCAGCCGTATGCCCTCCCTCGCGGAGATTTCCTCCACGGTCAGCCAGAGCTGCCCCTCCATCGGGATGCAGACGAGGCGCCCGTGGATCAGCATCTCGCGCTTCAGGATCTTGTCCTGCCTCATCAGCTCCAGCACCCTCTCGAGCCTGGTGCTGATGCGGCGGCCGGACGGCACGGGACCGCCTGAAGAGGGTGGCTTGCTCATTTCCTGTCATCCCCTGTTTTCGAGTCTGTTCCGAAAACCGCCATGCGTACGGACCCGATTGCGCCGCATGCTTCAGACATCATGCCCAGGCATTCCGTCCAGGCCAGCATAACCGAACTGCAATTTTAAGGCGTAGCGAATTTTTCGCACCGGGCGCTGATATAACCGAATAATCGCAAAAAACTTTTCGCCGGCCGCCCCGGGGGACGTGCGACCGGCCCGGTTTTCGAAACTTTCCGGGATGATCGCGCCGGGATGGCCCCGGGACGGCCGTCGACTCGGGGGCCGCCGACCGTTCCGGCGCGTGGCGGCACGGTTCGGCTGGCGTCTTCTCCGCCCGGCCCTGCCGGCGATGCGCCGCCCGCATGCGACGAAGACCGCGCAGGCGCCCGCCGCCGCGGTCTCCGCCGCAGCCCCGATCAGTTCTGCGAGGGGAACACGCCCTCCAGCGCGATCACGTAGTTCATCACCTGGTAGGGCGGCAGGATGCCGAAGGGCACGGCGCTGCCGGCCGGGGTGACGGCGACGGTGCCCCCGGTCACGGACGCGCTGACGCCGCCCAGCGCGACCAGCGTTTCCGGCGCCGGCGAGGTCGAGTAGATCTGGGCCGCTCCCTGTACGGCCGCGGGACTCGCCGCGAGGTAGGCGCCCGCCGCGGGCGTCGTCGAGTTCCCTGCGGGATCGACGGCGGTGCTGGCCTGCACCTGGGCCGCGACCGTCATGCCGCTCACCGTCGCGGCGTGGCTGTGCGGCGCGAGGTTGGCCTGCGTCAGGGTC
>NZ_DASYHS010000072.1:0-2363 GCF_035998295.1 Arenibaculum sp.
GGCGCGGAGACGATGAAGACGTCGAACCCGATCGCGGGCGCCTTCTCCAGGGCCACGACATGGGCCTCGGCCGCGTCGTCGACCGTCAGGCGGCGGAACAGCAGCTCGTTCGCCTTGGTGTTGGCGTCCGTCTGCGCGATCGCGTGCGCCATGTCGTCGGGTTCCGGAAAGAACCGCGCGGTGCGCAGGACGACGACCGGCAGCCCGAACTGCTGGTGATAGAGGCGGCACAGATGCTCGCCCGACAGCTTGGTGACGCCGTAGATGTTGCGCGGCTCGGGCGGCAGGTCCTCGGTCAGCCAGGCGGCGCGCGCGGCGCCGCCGGACCGGCCGGCGCGGATCTCGCGCGAGATCATCAGCGAGGTCGTCGAGGTGAACACGAAGCGCCCGACGCCGTGGGCGACCGCCTCCTCCAGCAGGTTGAAGGTGCCCTCGACGTTGACTGCGATGAAATCGGCCCGCGGGCGGCGCTCGATGTCCGGCTTGTGCAGCGCCCCGGCATGGACGACCGCCTCGATCCGGCAGTCCCGGATCGCCGCCCGGACGGTCGCCCGGTCGGCGACCGAACCGACGATCGCCGTGTCCTCGGACGGCGCCGGGTCCAGGCCGAAGACCTCATGGCCGGCGGCGCGCAGCCGGGGCGCCAGCGTCCGCCCCAGCCATCCCGAGGACCCCGTCAGCAATACCCGCATGCGCCTCTCCCGCTCCGTCGTTGCGGGCGCATTCTTGCGGCACCCGCCCGGCGAAGGGAACGCATATGTTATTCACCGGGCGGGAGAGGCCTTGGCGGCTTACTCGGCCGCGTCGCGGCCGTGCTTCCTGCCCTCCGGACGGCCGCTGGTGTAAGTGGCGGCCGCCCGCCGTTCGCCGGGCGCGGGCTTGCCTTCCAGTGGCGGCAGGGCCTTCGCCTTCTCCAGGTCGATGCCGGCCGCCTCGGCGACGCGCCGCCCGTAATCCTCGTCGCAATGCCAGAAATGCCAGATCATCCGCAGCGCGATGTGCTCCGGGCATTCCTTCATGTCGGCGCCGAGATTGGCGATCAGGTCCTCGCGCTCCCAGTCCTCGAAGGTCCGGTAGCGCTCGCCGGCCTGCTTGTAGTCGTCGGCCGTGCGCGTGGTCTGGTAGCGGCCGAGATGGCCCTCGACCCACTGGTGATAGTCCTTGGCCGGCTTCGGCGCTTCGCGCAGCCCGCCCATTGAGCTCGGTTCGTAGTTCACGTGCGGGTTCTCCTGCCCGCCGTCGACGGAATGGGCCATCGAGCCGTCGCGCTGGTTGGTGCGGGCGGGCGTCTCCGGCGCGTTGATCGGGAGCTGCAGGTAGTTGGCGCCGACCCGGTAGCGCTGCGTGTCGGAATAGGACAGCGTCCGGCCCTGCAGCATCTTGTCGTCGGAAAAGTCGATGCCGTCCACCAGCACGCCGGTGCCGAAGGCGGCCTGCTCGACCTCCGCGAAGAAGTTCGACGGGTTGCGGTCGAGCACCAGCCGCCCGACCGGCAGCAGCGGGAACTGGTCCTCGGGCCAGCGCTTGGTGTCGTCCAGCGGATCGAAGTCCAGCTCGGGATGCTCGTCGTCGGACATGACCTGGACGCACATCTCCCACTCGGGATGGTCGCCGCGCTCGATCGCGTCATAGAGGTCCCGGGTGGCGTGGCCGACGTCGCGAGCCTGGATCTCGGCCGCCTGGCCGCTGGTGAGGTTCCTGACCCCCTGCTTCGGCTCGAAGGAGAACTTGCACAGCACCGCGACGCCCTGGTCGTTCACGAGCTTGTAGGTGTTGACGCTGGAGCCTTCCATGTGCCGGTAGTCGGCCGGGATGCCCCACGGGCTCTTCACCCAGGTCACCATGTGCAGGCTTTCCGGGTGGTGCATCACGAAGTCGTAGAAGCGCCACGGTTCCTGCCGGTTGCTGATGGGGTCGGGCTTGAAGGCGTGGATCATGTCCGGGAACTTGATGGCGTCCCGGATGAAGAAGATCTTCAGGTTGTTGCCGACCAGGTCCCAGATGCCGTCGACCGTCTTGAACTTCACGGCGAAGCCGCGCGGGTCGCGCGCGGTCTCGGGCGAATCCTTCGCGCCGATGACGGTCGAGAAGCGGATGAAGACCGGCGTCCGCACGCCGGTCTGCGTCAGCACCTTGGCACGCGTGTGCTTGGACGCGGGCTCGTCGCCGATCTTGCCATAGGCCTCGAACCAGCCATGCGCGCCGGTGCCGCGCGCATGCACGACCCGCTCGGGGATGCGCTCGCGGTCGAAATGCGTGATCTTCTCGATGAACTGGTAGTTCTCCAGCGTGGCGGGTCCGCGCTCGCCCACGCTGCGCAGGCTCTGGTTGTCCGAGACCGGGTGGCCCTGGCGGGTGGTCAA
>NZ_DASYHS010000093.1:0-10774 GCF_035998295.1 Arenibaculum sp.
AGGACGACCACCTTGCGCTCGGCGACGTCGGGCCGGAAGAACGCGGTCTTCTCCGTGCGCTGGCCGATATAGTACCAGACGTTCGGGTCGAAGGTGCCGACGGAGGAGGGGCTCCCGAGGAGGGCGGCGACGTCGTCCTGGGTGCTCGTACCCGGCTGGACCTGCGCCAGCCGGTCGGCTTCCAGGAGGTTGCCGCGCGTGTTGACGGTCGGGCTGCACGCGGCCAGCGCCAGCATGGCGCCTGCGGCGAGCAGCAGTTTTCGAGTTTCCTTGGCCATTCGTGCCCGGTATGCGGTCCGTGGCGGCCGTCTCGCGTACGCGACGTCGATTGACGCCGGCGCCGGCCGGCCCTATGTGCTGGCGACAATCGCATCGCGCGGTTCTTCCTGTCAACGTCACGCAAACCGGGAGCCCAGCCTTGCTGAGGGGTCTGTTCGGGTCCAGGCCGGCCGACCGGGTCGGCGGAAGCCTGTTTGCCGCCGTCCTGCGCCAGGCGCGCCGGCCGGAATTCTACGAGCATGGCGGAGTGCCGGACACGCTGGACGGCCGCTTCGACATGATCGCGCTGCACCTGTTCCTGGTGATGCGCCACCTGAAGGGGCGGGGCGAGGCCGCCGAGGCGGCGGCGCGCGGGCTCGTGGATGCCCTGTTCGCCGACCTGGACGCGAGCCTGCGCGAGTTGGGCGTCGGCGACCTCGCGGTCGGCAAGCGCATCCGTGCGATGATGGACGGCCTCTATGGGCGGTTCGACGCCTACGATGCCGGCCTCGCCGAGGCGGAGGGCGGCCGCAAGCTGCGCGTGGCGCTCGACAACAACCTGTTCGGCACCGTCCACGTGCCGCCCGAGGCGCTGGAACGGATGGCCGCCTATGTCCGCCGCGAGGCCGATGCGCTGGCGCGGATGCCGGTCGAAGCACTGCTCGCGGGCGATGTCCGCTTCGGCCCGCCGCCCGCGCCGTGACGGCCGACACCCTTTCCCGACACCGGTGTTGAATCCCGGTACGACCCTGTTCAGAAAGCCGAGGCATCCATGTCCCAGCCCGAGTTCTCCCGCCCGGTCGACGTCACCACGATCGCGCCCGACGGCCTTGTCCGCACGATAGAGGCGAAGCCGGACGAGCTTCGGGAGCTGGCGCGGCGGCTGGAACTGCTCGCGATCGACCGGCTGTCCGCGACCTTGCGCCTGCGCCGGGTGCGCGGCGGCGAGATGGTCGAGGTGAGCGGCGAGATCGACGCCGACGTGGTCCAGGCCTGCGTCGTGACGCTCGAGCCCGTCCGCGGCCGGGTGCAGGACAGCTTCGAGGAGCTGTTCGCGCCGCCCCATCTCGTGCCGGAATTCGATCCCGACGAGGAGGTCGACCTCGCCGTGCTGGAGGGCATGCCCGAGCCGATCGAGAACGGCCGCATCGACCTGGGGGAGATGGTCGCGCAGAACCTCTCGCTGTCGCTCGACCCCTATCCGCGCGCGCCGGGCGTGCCCTTCGTCGGCAACGAGGAGGAAGCGCCCGAAGCAAAGACGCAAGAGGAGGGCGAGGAACGCCGAAATCCCTTCGCCGCTCTTGCGAAGCTGAAGCGGTCACATTAGATCGAAGGTTCGGCTTGCCCTGGGCGGGCCGTTCTTGTATTGAAGCGGCTCGCTTCAGGCGGCTCCCGCGAGCCGCCTTTATAGAATCGTTGAGAGTATTCCGTCATGGCTGTTCCCAAGAAGAAGACCTCGAAGTCGCGGCGCAACATGCGGCGGTCGCACCACGCGCTGACGGCGGGTGCCTACGCCGAGTGCAAGAGCTGCGGCGAGCTGAAGCGCCCGCATCACGTCTGCGGCGCATGCGGCCAGTACGACGGCCGCGAAGTGGTGGAAACCTCGACCGCTGCCTGACCCGGCGCTCCATGGCACGAGGAGTACGGTTCCGGTGAGCGCGCCCCTGACCATCGCCCTCGATGCCATGGGTGGCGACCACGCGCCCGACATGGTGATCGCGGGCGCCGACGAGGCCCGCGAGCGCTGCCCGAACGTCCAGTTCCTGTTCTTCGGCGACGAGCAGCGCATCGCCCCGCTGCTCGACCGGCTTCCCGGGCTGAAGGCCGTGTCCTCGATCCGCCACGCGCCGCAGGCGATCGGCAACGACGCCAAGCCGTCGACCGCGCTGCGCACGGGACGCGAGTCCAGCATGCGGCTCGCGATCGACGCGGTGGCCCGCGGCGAGGCCGCGTGCATCGTGTCGGCCGGCAATACCGGCGCGCTGATGGCCATGGCGAAGTTCGTGCTGAAGACCCTGCCGGGCATCGACCGGCCGGCGATCGCCTCCTTCATCCCGACCTTGAGGGGTGAGAGCGTGATGCTGGATCTCGGCGCCAACATCGACTGCGACGCGCGCAACCTCGTCGAGTTCTCGGTGATGGGCGCCGTGTTCGCGCGCACCGTGCTCGGCCTCGAGGAGCCGTCGATCGGCCTGCTGAACATCGGCTCGGAAGAGCTGAAGGGGCACGAGGCGATCCGCAACGCGGCGACGCAGCTGCGCGCGATGCCGCTGCCGGGCAGGTTCCACGGCTTCATCGAGGGCGACGACATCGCCACCGGCACCGTGGACGTCGTGGTCACCGACGGCTTCACCGGGAACGTGGCCCTGAAGACCGCCGAGGGCACGGCCAAGCTGTTCGCGGAGTTCCTGCGCCAGACCTTCCGGTCCACGGCGATGGCACGCATGGGCTATCTGCTGGCGAGCCGCTCCTTCAGGAAGCTGAGGCAGCGGACCGACCCCCGCCGCTACAACGGCGCGATGTTCCTCGGCCTCCAGGGCCTGTGCGTCAAGAGCCACGGCGGCACGGATGCCACCGGGTTCGCCAACGCGGTCTGCGTCGGCGTCGACCTCGCCTCGCACGGGTTCAACGACAAGATCAAGCAGGAGCTGGGCCGCATCGGCAGTTCCCCGCTCCCCGACCCCAAAGCGGCAGCCATCTGACATGGTCCGACGTTCCTGCATCGTGGGCTGCGGCTCCTACCTGCCGAGCCAGGTCATGACCAACGACGACCTCGCGAAGCGGGTCGACACCTCGGACGAGTGGATCACCCAGCGCACCGGCATCAAGTCGCGCCACATCGCGGCCCCGGGCGAGCTGACCTCCGACCTGGCGCTGGCGGCCGCCCGCGAGGCGCTGGCGGCCGCGGGCATGCCGGGCGAGGCGCTCGACCTGATCGTGCTGGCGACGGCGACCCCCGACAACACCTTCCCGGCGACGGCGACCAAGGTGCAGGCGGCGCTCGGCATGAGGGGCGGGGCGGCGTTCGACGTCCAGGCGGTCTGCTCGGGCTTCGTCTACGCGCTTGCCATCGCCGACAACTTCATCCGCCTCGGCCAGGCGCGCAACGCGCTGGTGATCGGGGCCGAGACGTTCTCGCGCCTGCTGGACTGGAACGACCGGACGACCTGCGTCCTGTTCGGCGACGGCGCCGGCGCCGTCGTGCTGCAGGCGACCGAGGGGACCGGCGGCAACGCCGACCGCGGCATCCTGTCGACGCATCTGCACTCCGAGGGGCAGCATTACGGGCTGCTGTGGGTGGACGGCGGGCCTTCCTCGACCCAGACCACCGGGCATCTGCGCATGTCCGGCCAGGAGGTGTTCCGCCACGCGGTGACGCGGCTCGCCGAGGTCGTCGAGGAGGCGTTGCACGCCAACGGCCTGCGCCCGGCCGACATCGACTGGCTGGTGCCGCACCAGGCCAATCGCCGCATCATCGACAGCACCGCCCGCAAGCTGGCGCTGCCGGTCGACAAGATCGTCCTGACCGTCGACCATCACGGCAACACCTCGGCGGCGTCCATCCCGCTGGCCCTGGCCGAGGCGGTGAACGACGGCCGCATCAGGCCCGGACAGCTCGTGCTGATGGAGGCGATGGGCGGCGGCCTGACCTGGGGCGCGTCGCTGGTCCGCATGTAGTGGGCAAAGAACCGCCGCACGGTTTAAGGACGGCCGCCAACTCTTTGTAATTGACGCATAATCTCCCGGAGATTACGGTTCGCATGGACCATTGGGGAGAGGACCGGCGTCATGTCCCAGGACACCGTCACCCGGGCGCAGCTCAGCGAGGCCGTCTATCAGGAGGTCGGGCTCTCCAGGAACGAGTCCGCCGATCTGGTCGAGACCGTCCTCGAGGAGATCTCCGAGGCGCTGGCGCGCGGCGAGATGGTCAAGATATCGTCCTTCGGCAGCTTCGCCGTGCGCCAGAAGGGCAAGCGCGTGGGCCGAAATCCCAAGACCGGGGAGGAAGTGCCGATCCTCCCCCGGCGCGTCCTGGTGTTCCGGGCCAGCCACGTGCTGAAGGACCGGATCAACGAGACGCTTGCCGGTTCCGATCCGTCGGCCAGCGAAGTCGCCTCCTGATGGCAGCCACCCATCCCGATCCCAGGCCCCGGCCGGTCGTCAAGTCGGCCGCGGCGTTCCGCACCATAAGCGAGGTGTCGGCGGAACTGGACGTGCCGCAGCACGTCCTGCGCTTCTGGGAGACCAAGTTCCCGCAGATCCGGCCGCTGAAGCGGGGTGGCGGACGGCGCTATTATCGTCCCGAGGACGTCGACCTGCTGCGCCGGATCCAGAGCCTGCTCTACCGCGAAGGCTACACGATCAAGGGCGTGCAGCGGCTCCTGCGCGAGACGCGGACGACCGAGACGGAAGGGGTGGAGCAGGATCAGGTAGAGCCCGACCTGCTGGAGCCCGGCGAGGCGGAGGCCGGGGTCGCCGCCGCGCCGCGCCCGCCGCTCGACGAGGCGCGGCGGGCCGAGCTGCGCGAAGTGCTGGACGAGTTGATCGCGCTGCGCGCCCTGCTCGGCCGCGGCGAAACCTGACCGGCGATTTATCCCCAACTTTGAGCGCAAAAGGGGGCGTACGGCGATTGCGTGGCAAGGGGCGGGTCGCTATAGTCCCGCCCGCGTCACCCGGCCGGACCTCGGCCGGTGCGGCGGCACGGTCGGAGCGTGGCGCAGCCAGGTAGCGCACTAGCATGGGGCGCTAGGGGTCGTGGGTTCGAATCCCGCCGCTCCGACCAATTTCCCCCGGGCATCCTCGTCGTCGCACGGAGTTCGGCATGCTCGACGGGGTGGTCGGCCTGCTGTACGTCGGCCTGCGGTCGGAGAGGTCGTCTTCAAACGCCGAACGGCCCGCGAGGGGCCGTTGCGACCGCCGGTTTGCCCGGCGTCTTCTTTATGGCGAGCCCAGTTGCGGGCCATTCACTCCCTAAACTCGGGCCATGCTCGAGCCAGCGCGTTTATCGCCTTTCCTGCGGCATTATGTCAAGCCCGATGCACGGGATTCGACACTTTCCCCACCGGTTGCACGGTGGCGAGGAGTCCGCGTCCGGTGTCCGTCAGGCGGCAGACGAGCCAGTCCGGCTTCAGCGGGTTCTCGAACCAGCGCTCGACCCATCCCGCCTTGATGCACGCCTCGACCAGCTTGAGGCCCACATGCTGGCCCTTGTCGTCGAACAGGGGGAGCTTTCCCCCGGGCTGGCCGATCCCGCGCCTGAGCCATTGGATCTGGCGGCGCGTCGGGGCGGGTGCCGATGGCTTGTTCCTGGGAGTAGGCATCTTCGGTCGTCGTGGTCCGTTACCTCGTTGGCGTAGCATGATACGGCAGGGGCGAAGGCAGGCCAAGGACCCACGGGTCCGGAGGCACGTCGAGAGTCATGGGAAGGAGGAGGGAGCATGGACGCGCTGTTCGTCTACATGACCGCAGGCTCCGCGGATGAGGCGCGGCGGATCGCCCGGGCGCTGGTCGAGGAGCGGCACGCGGCCTGCGTGAACCTGATCGAGGGCATGCGTTCGGTCTATCGCTGGCAGGGCGCGGTCGAGGAGGCCTCCGAGGTCGTCATGATCGCGAAGACCACGGCCGCGGGGTTCGACCGGCTGGCGGGGCGCGTACGCGAGCTGCACTCCTACGACTGTCCCTGCATCGTGGCGCTGCCGGTACAGTCCGGCGACGCCGGCTACCTGGCCTGGATCGGCGAGCAGACGGCGCCCGCCTGAACGGGTCCACCGACCAGCCGTGTGCCCGCATGGCGGGCATGCGCCGCTCCGGGTTGCCGGCCCGGGGCCCTCGTGAGACGCTTTGCGCAATTCCCGGCTCCGGAGTGTGGTATGTCCAGCCTTTCCGCGCGGCTGTCGGTCGCCTTCTCATGCGTCGGGCATGCGGTGATGCACGTGCTGACGGCGCTCTACCTGACGATCGTGCTGGGCCTGGTCCGCGACTGGTCGATGCCGTACGAGGAACTGCTGCCGCTGTGGACGGCGGGCTCGCTGCTGGTCGGGCTGGGGGCGCCGCTCGCCGGCTGGCTCGGCGACCGCTGGAGCGACGCCAGGATGATGGTGCTGTTCTTCCTGCTGACGGGGGCCGGCGCCGTCGCGGCCGGCCTGTCGCAGGGCACGCTGTCGCTCGGCGTCTCGCTGGCCGTCCTCGGCCTCGGGGCGTCGATCTACCACCCCGTCGGCCTGTCCTGGCTCGTGAAGAACGCGACCAACCGCGGCCAGGCCATGGGCGTGCTGGGCATCTTCGGCAGCCTCGGCATCGCGGCCGCGGCCGTCGTCGCCGGCGGCCTGACCACCGCGATCGACTGGCGGGCGGCGTTCTGGATCCCGGGCGTCTTCTCGATCGCGGTCGGCGTCCTGCTCGGCGCCTGCGTCGCGGCCGGCATCGTCCAGGACGTCGGGCGGGACGCGAGACCGCAGCCGGCGCCGGCCCATGGCGACGTGGTGCGGGCCTTCATCGCGCTGTCGGTGACCATGGTCTGCGCCGGGCTGATCTTCCAGTCGACGGTGACCGCGATGCCGAAATGGTTCGAGGAGCGCCTGGGCGGCTTCGCCGGCGACGACGTGTTCAGCATCGGCGGCCTCGTGACGCTGGTGTTCCTGATCGCGAGCGGTTCCCAGTTCATCGGCGGCATGCTCTGCGACCGTTTCCCGCTGAAGCCGGTCTACGTGCTGTGCCTGCTGGTGCAGGTGCCGCTGCTGGTCTTCGTCGCCGACCTGTCCGGACTGCCGCTACTGGTCGTGGCCACCATCATGGTGTTCGCCGGCAGCCTTCAGATCCCGGCCGAGAACCTCCTGCTGGCGCGCTACACGCCGGCCAAGTACCGGGGCACCGCCTTCGGGGCCAAGTTCGTCCTGTCCTTTGGCGTGGCGCCGCTGGGCGTGCAGGTCGTCGCCTGGATGTACGGCCTGGGCGGCGGATTCTACTGGCTGTTCGTGGCGCTGGGCGCTCTCGCCGCCGCCGCTTTCGTCGCCGCGCTGCTGCTGCCGGCCGAGCGGGAGGCGCTGACCGCTCCGGTCGCCGCACCCGCCGGCGCCGGGGACTAGATCGGATCGCGGGCGGGCGTGAACGCCCGTCCGCGTGAATCCGATCTAGAATCAACAGGGTAGGAGCGGATTGAGGTTCAGGATGAACCTCAATCCGCTCTAGGCTCCGGATTCGTAGCCGGAATACGACCGCGGGGCAGGCAGTCGGCTGATCGGGGAGGTTCAGGAGCCGCGGCTGTTCACACCAGTCGGAGCTTTCCGCCCGGTCAGGAACACCGCCATCCCCATGGACCCCTACATTCTCGTGCTCGTCGCAGCCGGCCTGCTGATCCTGCTCGTCGCCTGGCTGCCCATGCTGGTGCGCGAAATGCCGCTGTCATTGCCGATCGCCTGCGTCGCGATCGGCTATCTCGCCTTCGCCTTCGTCGTGCCGGACGACGAGCCACATCCTCTGCTCTACCCGGAGATCACCGAGCGCCTGACCGAGATGCTGGTGATAGTGGCGCTGATGGGATGCGGGCTGAAGCTCGACCGGCCGCTGGCGCGCGATACGTGGCGGGCCACCTGGCGCCTGCTCGGCATCGTGATGCCGCTGTGCATCGCCGGGGCGTTCCTGCTCGGCTGGGGGATGATGGGCTTGTCGGCCGGCGCCGCGATCCTGCTGGGGGCGGCCCTGTCGCCGACGGATCCGGTGCTGGCGTCGGACGTCCAGGTCGGCCCGCCCAGATCGGGGGAGGAGGACGACGTCCGGTTCAGCCTGACCTCCGAGGCCGGGCTCAACGACGGGTTGGCTTTTCCCTTCACGAACCTGGCCCTGGCGGTGGCGCTCCATTCCGGCGCCGCGACGCCGCACAGGGGAGCCGGGAGCACCGGGCCGGACGGGGAGTGGATCCTTCATTGGATTGCGGTGGACGTCTTCTGGAAGCTCTTTGCCGGCCTCGTCATCGGCTGGCTGATCGGGCGCGTCCTCGGCTACGTGACCTTCCGCCTGCCGAACCGGTCGAAGCTGTCGCGCACCGGCGACGGGTTTCTCGCGCTCGCCCTGACCTTCATCTCGTACGGTCTGACCGAGCTTGCGCACGGCTACGGCTTCCTTGCCGTCTTCATGACGGCCATCGCGTTCCGTCAGGCCGAGCGGAACCACAGCTACCACGAGCGATTGCACGATTTCGCCGAGCAGATCGAGCGGTTGTTCATGATGGTCGTGCTGGTGCTGTTCGGCGGCGCGCTGGCCAAGGGGCTGATGGCGCCGCTGACCTGGACGGCGGCGGGGGCCGGACTGATCTTCCTGTTCCTGGTCCGGCCGCTGGCGACCTTTCTGGCTTTCCGGCATCTCGGCTGGTCGCGGGTCGAGACGCTCGTCGTGGGTTTCTTCGGGATCCGGGGCGTCGGGTCCATGTACTACCTCGCCTACGCGTTCAACGAGGCGACCTGGGAGGGCGAGGCGGCAACGCTATGGGCGGCGGCGAGCTTCATCGTGCTCGTCTCCATCGTGCTGCATGGCACCACGGTCACGCCGGTCATGCGGATGCTCGACGGGCGCCGCAATTCCCGGATCGCCTCCGCGGCATCCACGACCGGGAGCGGCACCCCTGGGCAAGCCATCCCTTCGGCGGCTAGGAGACTGTTGAGAGCGGCGCGGGGCCGCAGACGTCCCGCACGAAGCCCATGATCGGGGAGCTCGCCGGCAGCCCCTCGCGATGGCAGGCGTACAGCGTCTTCTCGAGCTGGACGCCGTCGACGTCCAGCGCCACCAGGGTGCCGGCGCGCGCCTCGTCGGCGACCGCCGCCTCCAGCACCAGCGAGACGCCGAGGCCGGCCTGCACGGCGCGCTTCACCCCCTCCGTCGTGCCCATCTGCCGCGACACCGTCGGGAGGTAGCCCAGCCGGCCGAAGGCGTCGCGCAGGACGCGCCCGGTGCCCGTCCCCGGCTCGCCGCCGATCAGCGGGGCGTTCCGCAGGGCCCCGGCGGGGACGGAGCCGCGCGCGGCCCAGGGATGGCCCGGCGGGACGATGGCGACCAGCCGTTCGCGCCGCCACGCCACCGCCGAGAGCCCCGGCCGGCCGTCCCACCACTCGGTCAGGGCGACGTCCGCCTCGCCGCGGTCCAGCCATTCCAGCGCATCGGGATTGGTGCCGATCCGCACCACCACCTCGGCCCGTTCCGGCCGCTCCTCGTAGCGGGCGAGGATGGGCGGCAGCAGGTAGGTACCGACATTGCCGCTGGCGGCGACCGTGAGGCGCCGCATGGCCAGCGCGTTCTCCGCCTGCCGGCTCACCGCGACGAGGCTGCGGGCATAGGGCAGCAGGACGGCGCCCTGGGCGGTCGGGCGGCAGCGCTCGCCGCCGCGCTCCACGAGGCAGGCCCCGAGATGGGTCTCCAGCTTGCGCAGGTGCTGCGACACGGTCGGCTGCGCCAGGCCGAGCCTGCGGGCCGCGCCGTGGAAGCTGCCGTCTTCGACGATCGCCAGGAAGGACGCGACGTGCACGAGGTCGAGCATGGCTTGGCGTCAGCGCCTCGGCGCCGTCGGGCGGTTGACCGCGTCGGGCGGCTCGCGGCCGTCGAGCACGGCGGCGACGTTGCGGGCTGCGGCAAGGGCGATGTCCAGCCTCACCCGGTCGACCGCCGAGCCGAGATGCGGCGTGAACACCGTGCGGTCCGTCCGGTCGAGCAGTGCCTGCGGGATGCGGCGCGGCCGGTCGGCCAGCGCCCAGTCCTCCATCTCGAACACGTCCGCCGCGTAGCCGCCCAGCCGGCCCGACGCCAGCGCGTCCGCCACCGCCGCCTCGTCGACGACCGAGCCGCGGCCGGCATTCACGACCAGGCATCCCGGCCTCAGGTTCGCCAGCGCCTCGCGCCCGAGCAGATGGCGGGTCTGGTCGTTCAGCGGCAGCGCCAGCAGGACGAGGTCGCTTTCCTCCAGCAGCCGCGTCCATCCCACCTGTTCGAGCGCGAGCGCCGCGCTCGTCTCCGCCGGCAGCGGCCGGGCGTCGTAGCCGATCAGCCTGGCCTCGAAACCGGCCAGCCTGCGGGCGATCGCCTGTCCCACCGCGCCGAGCCCGGCGATGCCGACCGTGCTGCCGGCGAGGCCGGAGCCGTAGAGCTGCGGCCGCCATCCCACGAAGTCGCCGCGACGCATCAGGCGGTCGCCGTCCAGCACGCGCCGGCCGAGCGCGATGGCGAGGCCGACGGCCAATTCCGCCGTCGGCGCGGTCAGCAGGTCGGGGACGATGGACACCCAGACCCCGGCCCGGGTGCAGGCGTCGACGTCGAAATTGTCGAAGCCCTTCAGCGCGCAGGCCACGATCCGCAGCCGTGGGCACGCCGCGACGAAGCCGGCATCGACGGTATCGGTCATGAAGGCCAGCAGGGCGTCGGCATCGGCGGCGCGGCGCCGGACCTCGTCGGCCGGCCAGGGCTCGTGCGTCGTGTTGGCGTCCACCGCGAACCGGTCGGCGAGGAGGCCGACGACCTCGGGATGGACCCAGTT
>NZ_DASYHS010000099.1:0-3729 GCF_035998295.1 Arenibaculum sp.
ACTGCTGGCGCGGGTCAGGGCGGCGACGTTGGGCGCGCAGGAGCACCAGGACCTGCCGTTCGAGCAGGTGGTCGAAGCGGTGCGCCCGGCGCGCAGCCTGTCCCACATGCCGGTGTTCCAGGTGACCTTCGCCTGGCAGGACTTCGAGCAGGGCCGTTTCGACCTGCCGGGCCTGAGCGTGGAGGCGACGGGCCGGGCGCCGACCACGGCGAAGTTCGACCTGACCTTGAACCTCGGGGAGTCCCGGGGCCGGATCGTCGGCGGTATCGAGTACGCGGCGGCGCTGTTCGACCGGGAAACGGTGGAGCGGTTCGGCGGCTATCTGCGCCGGGCGCTGGAGGAGATGGTTGCGGACCCGGAACGGCCCTCGGCCGCCTTGCCGCTGCTGTCGCAGGAAGAGCGCCACCGGCTGCTGGTGGAGTGGAACGACACCGCGGCGGCGTATCCCCGGGAACGCTGCCTGCACGAGCTGTTCGAGGAGCAGGTCGCGCGCAGCCCCGACGCGGCGGCGGTCGTCTTCGAGGGCACGGCGCTCACCTACCGCGAGCTGAACGCGCGGGCGAACCGGTTGGCGCACCGCCTGCGCGCGTTCGGCGTGAAGCCCGACGACCGGGTCGCGATCTGCGTCGAGCGGTCGGCCGGGATGGTCGCGGGCCTGCTGGGCATCCTGAAGGCGGGCGGGGCCTATGTGCCGCTCGACCCCGCCTATCCGGCGGAGCGGCTGGCGCTCATGCTCCGCGACAGCACGCCGGTCGCGGCGCTGACGCACGGACCGGCCAGGGCGGCACTGGCGGCGGCGATGGCCGGGCTGGAGACGCTCCCGCCGGTGCTGGACCTGGAGGAGGACGACGGGTCCGCACCCGATGCGGACCCGCGGGTGCCGGGCCTGACCAGCCGCAACCTCGCCTACATCATCTACACCTCCGGCTCGACCGGCGCGCCTAAGGGCGCCATGATCGAGCACGCCAGCATCGTGAACCTGATCGAGTGCGGCCGCAGGGCGGTTTCCGCCCGGACCCTGGAACGGGCGCTGTTCTCCACGTCGATCTGCTTCGACCTCTCGGTCTACGAATGTTTCCTGCCGCTGGTCTGCGGCGGTGCGGTGGAGGTGGTCGAGGACGTGCTGGCATTGAGCCACTCGACCGTCGCGCCGACCTCGATCGATTCGGTCCCGTCGGCGATGGCCGCGCTGGTCGAGGAGGGTGCCGTCCCGGGCACGGTGCGTGGCGTCGTCCTCGGGGGCGAGTTGCTGACGCGGCCGCTGGTGGAGGCGATCTTCCGTACGACGGCCGTCGAGGAAGTCTGCAACGTCTATGGGCCGAGCGAGACGACGACCTTCTCCACCTGGGTCCGCATGGACCGCCGGAGCGGATACGTCGGCCATATCGGCCGCCCGGTCGCGAACACGCGGATCTACCTGCTGGACGCACGGATGGAACCGGTGCCGACCGGAGTGGCGGGCGAGATCTGGATCGGCGGCGCGGGGGTCGCGCGCGGCTACCTGAACCGCCCGGAACTGACGGCGCAGCGCTTCGCCGCCAGCCCGTTCGTGGACGGCGACCGGCTGTACAGGACCGGCGACCTCGGCCGCTACCTGCCGGACGGGAACATCGAGTTCGCGGGCCGCACCGATTTCCAGGTCAAGATTCGCGGCTTCCGGATCGAGCCGGGCGAGATCGAGGCGCGGCTGCTCGATCATCCCGGCGTGCGCGAGGCGGCGGTGCTGGCGCGCGAGGACCAGCCCGGCGGCAAGCGGCTGGTCGCCTACGTCACCGGCGAGGCGGAGCCTTCGTCCCTGCGCGGGCATCTGTCCTCGGTCCTGCCGGACTACATGGTGCCGGCCGCCTATGTGCGGCTTGCGGCGATGCCGTTCACGCCGAGCGGCAAGCTGGACCGCAAGGCGCTGCCGGCGCCGGACGGCAGCGCCTACGCATCCGAAGCCTACGAGGCGCCGTCCGGCCCGGTCGAAGACGCGCTGGCGGCGATCTGGGGCGAGGTGCTGGGCCTGGAGCGGGTTGGCCGGGGCGACGACTTCTTCGATCTCGGCGGCCATTCGCTGCTCGCGGTGCGCGTGGTCTCCAGGATCCGGCAGGTCCTGGGCGTGGAGGTCGCGCTGACGGCCCTGTTCGGGCATTCCCTGCTGCGGGATTTCGCCAGGGTCCTGGCCGAGGGCGGGGGTGAGGCGCTGCCGCCCGTAATGCCGGGGGAGCGGGGCGACCGGCCGCCGCTTTCCTTCGCGCAGCAGCGGCTATGGTTCCTGGCGCGGATGGGCGGCGGCGCCAGCGAGGCCTACCATGTCTCGCTGGGCTTCCGGCTGCGGGGGCGGCTGGACGAGGCGGCGCTGAAGAAGGCGCTAGACCGGCTCGTGGGCCGGCACGAGGCCCTGCGCACGACCTTCGCCGATGCCGACGGGGAGCCGTTCCTGCGGATCGGCGATCCGGGCCGGGGCTTCGAACTGCGCTCGGACGACCTCTCGGGCGCTGCCGATCCCGAGGGTGGGCTCGACGGCCTGATGGCGGCCGAGGAGGAGGCGCCGTTCGATTTGGGGCGGGGGCCCCTGGTCCGGGGCCGGCTGGTCCGGCTGGCGGCAAACGACCACGTGCTGCTGGTCACCCTGCACCACATCGTCGCGGATGGCTGGTCGATGGGCGTGCTGGCCCGGGAGCTGAGCGCGTTGTACCGGGCTTACGCGGAAGGCGGCGAGGACCCGCTGGAGCCGCTGGCGGTGCAGTATGCCGATTATGCCGCTTGGCAGCGGCGCTGGCTGTCGGGCGAGGTGCTCACGAGGCAGAGCACCTATTGGCGCGAGACGCTGTCCGGCGCGCCGGCGCTTCTGGAGCTGCCGACCGACCGGCGGCGGCCGGCGCAGCAGGACTATGCCGGCGGCTTCGTGGGCCTGGAGTTCGACGAGGCGCTGACGGCGACGCTGAAGGCGCTGGGCCAGCGGCAGGGGACGACGCCGTTCATGACGGTGCTGGCGGGCTGGGCGCTGGTGCTCTCGCGCCTGTCGGGCCAGGAGGACGTCGTGGTCGGCACGCCGGTCGCGAACCGCACGCGCGCCGAGGTCGAAGGGCTGATCGGCTTCTTCGCCAACACGCTGGCGCTGCGCGTGGACCTGTCGGGCTCGCCGAGTGCGGAGGAACTGCTGGCGCGGGTCAGGGCGGTGGCGCTGGGCGCGCAGGAACACCAGGACCTGCCGTTCGAGCAGGTGGTGGAACTGGTCAAGCCGGTACGAAGCCTGTCCCACACGCCCGTCTTCCAGGTCACCTTCGCGTGGCAGAACTTCGAGCAGGGGCGTTTCGACCTGCCGGGCCTGAGCGTGGAGGCGATGGGCCGGCCGCCGACCACCGCGAAGTTCGACCTGACCCTCGGTCTCGACGAGTTCGGGGGCCGGATCGTCGGCGGGATCGAGTACGCGGCGGCACTGTTCGACCGGGAAACGGTGGAGCGGTTCGGCGGCTATCTGCGCCGGGCGCTGGAGGAGATGGTTGCGGACCCGGAACGGCCTGCGGCGGCCTTGCCGCTGCTGCCGCAGGACGCGCGTCGTCGGCTGCTGGAGGATGGGGGCCGGATCGAGGCTTACCCGGCGGAGCGCTGCATCCACGAGCTGTTCGAGGCGCAGGCGGCGCGCGACCCGCAGGCGACGGCGGTGACCTTCGAGGGCCGCAGCCTGAGCTACGGCGCCCTGAACGCACGCGCCAACCGGCTGGCGCGCCATCTGCGCACGCT
>NZ_DASYHS010000160.1:0-3741 GCF_035998295.1 Arenibaculum sp.
CCGATCTCCTGGATCGAGTAGGCGAGTTCCTCGGTCGCCGAGGCGACGGTCTGGACGTTTCCGGACGTGGCGTCGGACGCTGCGACCACGGCCTGGGACTGCTTGGCCGTCTGCTCCGCCACTGCCGCCATCTGGTCGGCCGCGTGGCGCATCTCGTCGCCGGCCGCCGCGACCTCCGCCAGCGCGGAGGAGGACTTGTTGCCGAACTCGCGGAGAAGGCGGTCGATCGCCGCGGTCCGCGCTTCCTTGGCGCGCTGCTCGTCCGCCTGGGCCGCCTCCAGGCGGCTTTGCTCGGCCGCGTTGTCCCGGAACACCGCCAGCGCGCGTGCCATGGCTCCGATCTCGTCGCGGCGGTCGGCAAAGGGCACGTCGATCCCGATCGTGCCGCCGGCCAACGCCTCCATCGAGCGGGTCAGCCCTCGCACCGGGCGGCTGATCGCGCCGGCGACGGCAAGCCCCAGTCCCGTGGTCAGGAAGGCGGCCGCCACGGCGGCGGCGAAGAAGGCGAGCGTCGCGGTTTCCGAGCGATCCTGGGCGGCGGAGGACGCCTCCTGCGAGACCGTCTTCGTCCGCCCCTCCAGGTCCGCGAGCTGATCGAGGAGCTTGGCGTAGATCTCCTCCGTCGCGAACATGAAGACCATGGCGGTGGCGGTGTCCACGGCCACCATGTCGGTGACCTGGCGGGCGGACTCCCCGTATCCCGCCAGTTCGGCCCGGATCGCGTCGGCCGTCTCCGTCGCGCCCGGACCGTCGGCTTGCGTCCCGATGCCGTAGACCGCGAGCGTGGCGGGGTCGAGCGCCACCGCCCTGAGCGGGAGGGCGGAAGTCCCCACCGCGTCGAGAGGGCCGTGGAGCTTTTCCAGTTCCTTTTCGAGCTGGCCGCCGTCGCTGTGGTTGGCGGCCACGCCCATGATGCGGTAGAGGTCGGCATGAACGGCCGACAGGTCGGCCCGGAGTTCCCCGATCACGCGCGCGTCCTCGAAGACGTCCGCGATCAGGCTCCGCAGAACCTGCTGCTGTCCATGCTGGACATAGCCGCCGAAGCTGGCGGTCCCAAGCATGGCCGCCAGCCCGAGCGCAGGTACGAGGAGTATTTTTGCTGAGATGCGCCAGTTCGGCAGGCGTAGGTTCTCGTTCATGACGCTCCCTCCCGTGGTGGGCGGCCCCGCGCCCGCCTTCTGGTTCATCCCGACGATGCCGGCCTACTTCTTGTAGAAGCCGACGCCGCAGACGTCGTCGCCGACCTTTTTGATGAAGGACGACTTGGGCTCGATCCTCTTGGTGGTGGGGTTCGGCCATTTGTAGTCGACCCATCCCTCGCCCGCGGTGGAGGCGACCTGCAGGAACTCGGCGACAAAAGTCTTGCCGTCGCTGTCCTTCAGGGACTTCAGGTTCTTGCCGAGCAGCGCGTTGTTGCCGCCATGCGCCTTCATGTCGCCGTCCATGCTCAGGCAGAACACGTAGAGGTCGCGGTCGACGAAGGTGCCCTTGGTATCGCTGAACTCCTGGTAGGCCGCCGGCGCGCCGACCTGGGCGACGTGGTCGGCCGCCTTGAGCATGAGCGCCTTGGCTTCGTCGGCCGTTCCGAACTCGCCGGCGAGGGCGGGAGTGGCGAGAAGGCCGCAGAGCGCCAGGGTCGCCAGGACAGAGTGCTTGCTCATGGTAATTTTCCTCGTAAATTTCCGCCAGAAACGTTCTAATGCGGTCTGTTAGAGCGTGATTTATGAAATTTAACTGCTCGTTACGATGAGGCCAAACTATCCGTTTGCGTCGTTCCGCTGACCCGTCGCATAGGATCGTATGGAATCGAACCGTCCTGATCGGCGGGTCCGACGCGTCGTGCCGCCTGGAGCCGGGGTCCGGGCGGGGCGCCGCGCGGATGAGGCTGCGCCGGGACGGGGATGACGCAGGAGGTCTTGATGAAGGTCACCGTCTGCCAGTTCGACCCGCGCGCCGGGCATCTCGACGAGGCGCTCGACAAGCTGGCGGCTCACGTCAGGGCTCACGAAAGCCGCTTCGTGCTCCTGCCGGAACTGTGCTTCTCCGAGTGGCTGGCGGCGGATCCGGAGCCGGATGCCGGGCGCTGGCGGCGCGCGGTCGAGGCGCACGACGCCCGTATCGCCGGGCTCGATGCGCTGGGGGCCGAGGCCGTCGTCGGAACGCGACCCATCGTCAATGCCAACGGCAGCCGGCGCAACGCGGCCTATCTCTGGGACGCCCGCAGCGGGACGGCGGCGTCGCTGCGCGAAAAGTACTATCTGCCCGACGAGGAAGGCTACTGGGAGCATCGCTGGTACGACCGCGGCGAGAAGCGGTTCGATCTCGGACGTGCGCTCGGCATGCGGGTGGGCGTGCAGATTTGCACCGAGATGTGGTTCTTCGAATGGGCGCGCCATTACGGCGCCTCGCGCGCCGATCTCCTGTGCGTGCCGCGGGTCACCCCGCACGCCTCCGCCGACAAGTGGCTCGCGGGCGGCCGGACCGCGGCCGTCTGTTCGGGCGCGTACTGCCTGTCCTCGAACCTCTGGTACCCCCCGGGGGGCGAGGCCGACTGCGGCGGCCTGGGGTGGATCATCGATCCGGAAGGCGACGTCCTCGCCCGGACCGATCCCGACAATCCCTTTGCGACCGTCGAGATCGATCTCGATCTCGCCAGGCGGAGCAAGTCGACCTACCCGCGCTACGTGCCGGAATAGGGGGCGGCGAGGTCGCGGAGGTCACGGACCGGCAGCGCGGCGTGGCCCCGCAGACCGCAGTGGGTCCGCGCGGCGTGCGCCGCCGGTTCCGCCTGCCCGTGCCCATCGACCAGCGCCTCCCGATGCGTCAGGTCGGGAGCCGCTGGTCGATGGGCAGGTCCCGGACCTCGGCGAGCAACGCCTCGCGGAACGCGATCTCGGCGCGGCTGAATTTCGCCTGGGTGTTCCATATCAGGTGCACGTCCACGGGCGTCACGCCCTCGTAGGGCGGCAGTTCCCACAGATGGCCGTCGGCGACGTCGCGGGCGGCGATGTGCCGCGGCAGCGGGCCGAGGCCGAGGCCGCAGACGATCATGCGCCGCACTTCGTCCAGATTGGCGGAGGCGCCGACGATGCGGCCGGCGAATCCCTCCCGCGCCCGGAAGACGGCCAGGGGGGACAGGGCGCCGCCGATCTGGTCGGTCGTGAAGGACACGAAATCCTCCTGCCGCAACTCGGAGACGTCGAGGCCCGTCCGGCCGTAGAAGCGGTGGCCGCGCCCGCAGTAGAGGCAATAGGTCTGGTGGATCAGCACCTCGCTCTGCAGCCCGGGTATGGCCTCGCGCATCAGGCAGATGCCGAGGGAGGCGATCTTCTGCTGCAAGGCGACGTGAATGTCGGCCGAGGGGATGACGTCGATCCGGAACGTGACCTTGGGGTGGCGCTCATGGAATTCCTTCAGGATGCGGTCGAGCAGCTGCGTCTGGATCCGGCTGGTCATGAGGATGCGGACATGGCCGGAGATCTCCTCGCGGATCTCGCGCACCAGGATGCCGAACCGGCTGATGGTGCCGTAGATGTCAACGACCTCGCGGTAGATCATCTCGCCGGCTTCCGTAACGCGGAAAAGCCCCGGCCCGCGCTCGATCAACTGCCGGCCGAGCTTCGCTTCCAGCCGCTTCAGCGCCAGGCTGACGGCCGGCTGGGTCACGAACAGGCGGGACGCGGCGGCTGTCATGCCGCCCTCCTGCACGATCATCATAAACGTCCGCAATAGGTTCCAGTC
>NZ_DASYHS010000155.1:0-54061 GCF_035998295.1 Arenibaculum sp.
CAGGGGATCTCGAGCAGTCATGGATCGGGTACGCATCGTCGAAGAGAACGGCAGCTTCGCGCTCGTCGAATGCGCCGGGCGCTGGTCGGTGGTCGAGCTGAGGGATGGCCATGCCCATCCGGTGCGCTCGGGAGAGCGGGACGGGAGCGGCTTTCCGACCACGGCGGACGGGCTGGCCGCCGCCGTCGAGGGCCGGTGGACCGGCGAGGCCGAGGCCCGGCGGCGGCTGGCAGGGCTCGCCGAGCGCGGCGACGAGCTGGCGCGCGACATCTGGTGAGCGGGCCCGCCGGCCGGGAGGCTGGCATTCGCGCCTTGCGTCTTTTTCCCGTGGCCGGCGGGAAGGGGAACGACCATATGGCCTGTCGGCGGCCGGCTCGGCGCGATGGCGGTAGGCAGTAATGAGCTTCGTCACTGCCTAGGAACTGTTAACTTCGCGTGCGACAGCTTACATTGTGGGTATACGCTGCTCCAGCGTGCCGCACCGCCGCCGCGCCCCAGGGCGCGACACCGCATCAGGACGACGCCACAGCTTGGACATGACCCAGAACCAGCCGAACCAGACCCTGTATTGCTCCTTCTGCGGCAAGAGCCAGCGCGAGGTGGCAAAGCTGATTGCGGGGCCGACCGTCTTCATCTGCAACGAATGCGTGGACGTCTGCATGGACATCATCCACGACGACGTTCAGCACAAGACGGCCGGCATCGGCAGCATCCCGACGCCCCGGGACATCGCAGCCACCCTCGACGAGTACGTGGTTGGCCAGGCCTATGCCAAGAAGATCCTCTCGGTCGCGGTGCACAACCACTACAAGCGCCTGGCGCAGAACGCGTCCGCCGGCCGCGGCGACGTCGAGATCGCCAAGAGCAACGTCCTGCTGCTCGGGCCGACCGGCTCCGGCAAGACGCTGCTGGCCTCGACCCTCGCCCGCATCATCGACGTGCCTTTCGCCGTCGCCGACGCGACGACGCTGACCGAGGCGGGCTACGTCGGCGAGGATGTCGAGAACATCGTGCTGAAGCTGCTCCAGGCGGCCGATTTCGACGTCGACAAGGCGCAGCGCGGCATCGTCTACATCGACGAGATCGACAAGATCACCCGCAAGGGCGACAGCCCGTCGATCACGCGCGACGTATCGGGCGAGGGCGTGCAGCAGGCGCTGCTGAAGATCATCGAGGGGACGGTCTGCTCGGTGCCCCGCCAGGGCGGGCGCAAGCATCCCGGCGAGAGCTTCATCCAGATCGACACTTCCAACATCCTGTTCATCTGCGGCGGCGCCTTCGCCGGGCTGGACCGCGTTATCGCCCAGCGCCAGAAGGGCACCTCCATCGGCTTCGGCGCCGAGGTGCGCGGCCCCGACGAGCGGCGCACGGGCGAACTGCTGAAGGAGGTCGAGCCCGAGGATCTGCTGAAGTTCGGCATGATCCCGGAATTCGTCGGCCGCATCCCCGTGGTCGCGACCCTGGAGGATCTGGACGAGGACGCGCTGGTCCGGGTCCTGACGGAGCCGAAGAACGCGCTGGTCCGCCAGTACGAGACGCTGTTCTCGATCGAGGGCGTGCGCCTGGAGTTCGAACCCGGGGCGCTGCGCGCCGTCGCCCACAAGGCGATCGAGCGCAAGACCGGTGCGCGGGGCCTGCGCTCCATCCTCGAAGGCGTGCTGCTCGACACCATGTTCGAGCTGCCCGGCCTGACCGACGTCGAGGCCGTGGTCATCACCGAGGACGTGGTGGCAGGCAAGGGCGAGCCCGAGCGCCGTCAGGCGCAGCGCCGCTCGGCCTGACCCGGCGGCGTCGGCTTCCGCGGGGAACCCTCCGCGGACCGCCGGGTTGAGGGGACATTTGCGCCATTCCGTCGCGCGTCCGCCGCGACGGGGGAGGATGCGAGGTGTTCACGCAGCCGGTCACGCTGTTCAAGGTCTTCGGTTTCGACATCCGGCTGGATGCGAGTTGGCTGCTGCTGGCCGTCCTGGTGACCTGGAGCCTGGCGGTCGGCTTCTTCCCGCAGATGCGTCCGGGGCTGTCGCCCGGCATCTATTGGTCGATGGGTGTCATCGGCCTGATCGGCCTCGCGGCCTCGATCCTCCTGCACGAGCTCGCCCATGCGCTGGTCGCACGGCGCTACGACCTCCCGATCCGCTCCATAACCCTGTTCCTGTTCGGCGGCGTGGCCGAGCTGCGCGAGGAGCCCCGCAGCCCTTCCTCCGAATTCCTGGTCGCGCTCGCCGGGCCGGTGATGAGCTTCGCGCTCGCGGGCCTGCTGTGGCTGTCGGCCCAGGCGATCGGGGCCGGGGTCGGGCAGGGGGCCGGGCAGGGGGCCGGGCAGGGGGCCGGCGACCTGCTGGGCGTGGTCGCCGGCTATCTGGCGACGATCAACCTGCTGCTGGCGACGTTCAACCTCGTGCCGGCCTACCCGCTCGATGGCGGGCGGATGCTGCGGGCGGCGTTGTGGGGCTGGAAGCGGGACATCGTATGGGCGACCCGCATCGCCTCGCTGCTCGGCTCGGGCTTCGGCGTCCTGCTGATCGTGCTCGGCCTGATGAACGTGCTGCAGGGCAGTTTCCTCGCGGGCATGTGGTGGTTCCTGATCGGCATGTTCGTGCGCGGGGCCTCGTCCATGGCGCTGCAGCAGACGGTGGCCCGCGAGGTGCTTTCGGGCCGGCCGGTCTCGGCCTTCATGCGCCGCGAACCGGTCGCCGTCGATCCCGGCACGACGGTGGACCGGCTGGTGTCGGACTACGTCTACCGCCACTACTACAAGAGCTTTCCCGTCGTGTCCGGCGATCGCCTGCTCGGCTGGGTCGTGATCGACGACGTGAAGGAGGTCCCGCGCGAGGAATGGGGGCGTGCCGTGGTCGAAGGCCTGATGCGCCCGGCGACCGAGGAGAACACGATCACCTCCGGCGAGGATGTCGGCGTGGCGCTGGACCGCATGCGCCAGTCCGGGCTCAGCCGCCTCCTGGTCGTCGACGGCGGGCGGCTCGTCGGCGTGCTCTCGCTGAAGGACCTGATCGGCTATCTCCAGATCGCCCGCGACCTCGGCGACCGCCGTCCTCCCGCACCCCGGCGGTCGGCCGGAGCCTGAGGGTTCCGCAGCCGCGGCCGCCTCAATCCGGCACCGTGACCCGATCGAAATCCGAGGCGACCCTCGCTCCGGGAAAGGCCGCCGCCGCGGCGTCGGCGATCGCCTGCGCCGAGTAGCGCGGCGACAGGTGGTTCAGCCACAGCCTGCCGACGCCCGCCTCGCGCGCGAGGCGGGCCGCATCGCCGATGGTCAGGTGGCTGCGCTCGCGCGCGGCCTGCGCGTCCGCATCGAGGAACGTCCCCTCGATGATCAGCAGGTCGGCTCCGCGCACCGGCTCGATGAGGTCGTCGACGCTCTCGGCGTCGCCGACCACGGCGACGCGGCAACCCGGGCGCTCGGGCCCCAGCACGTCGTCCGGCACCACCCGACGCCCGTCCGCGAGGAGCACGGGATGCCCGCCCGCGAGCCGGCTGCGCTCCGGGCCGAGGGGGACACCCATGGCCTCCATGCGCTCCTCCAGAACCGGTCGGGACGCGCGCCGCTCGAACAGGAAGCCGTAGCTGTCCGGTGCCGCGTGGCGCACGGGAAAGGCGTGCACGCGCAGTTGTCCGCTCTCGTAGAAGCAGCCGGGCTCGACCGGCACGAAGTCCAGCCGGATCGGCGGCCTGGCGCCCGGCCAGACCACCTGCTCCAGCAGGATCGCGGCCAGGCGGAGCGCGTGCGGGCCGGCGAAGATCGACAGGCGGGGCGACGCGCGGAGCAGGCCGAGCGTGCCCGCGAGCCCGCCGAGGCCGAGCAGGTGATCGAGGTGGCCGTGCGTCAGCAGCACCTTGTCCAACCGGCGCAGGCCCAGGCCCGAACGCAGGATCTGGCGCTGGGTCCCCTCGCCGCAATCCACCAGGAAACGGTGCCGGGCGAAATCGACGAGCAGGGCGGGCAGCCCGCGCTCCACCGTGGGCACCGCCGCGGCGGTGCCGAGGAACGTCACCTCGAACATCGCTCAGCCGCGCGGCGGCCATTCCGGCGCTTCGCCGCCGCCAGGGCCCGGCGGCGCCTCGCCGCTGCCCGGACGCGGTGCGCCGAGATGCGCGCGGATCTCGCGGATCTCGGCCAGGAGGCCTTCCAGCGCGGCCGCGATCCGGCCCAGCGATTCGGCCCGCTGCTCCTCGGGGCCGGCGGAGCGGATGTCGGGATAGAAGTCGTTCGGTCCCGGCGGCGGCATCTCGTCGCGGTCGTCGGCCATGGCGTCTCGTCCTCCGGGGTGAGTGTCTCGGTCATCGAGACCTGGATGAGTGTCTCGGTGAGACCGGATGAGTGTCTCGGCCATCGAGACAACGCCGCCGCCGGTCAAAGATCGCGGCGCAACGCCCGGGGAGCGGCGCTGTTGTCCGACGGGAAGCGACAACCGAGGACACCGCGGCCATGCCGAGCGACCAGACACTCCCTCCGCAGCAGCAGGACACGCGTCCCGGCCGCGAAGGACCCATGGATCCCAAGCCCCAGGAACGCCGCCCGGAGTATCGGGGCTCGGGAAAGCTCGAGGGCAAGGTCGCGATCGTCACGGGCGGCGACAGCGGCATCGGCCGTTCGGTCGCGGTGCTGTTCGCGCGCGAGGGCGCCGACGTCGCGATCGTCTACCTGGAGGAGGACGAGGACGCGGAGGAGACCCGCCGTTTCGTCGAGCAGGAAGGCCGCCGCTGCCTGGCCCTGCGCGGCGACCTCGGCGAGCCGGGTTTCTGCAGCGAGGTGGTCCGGCGCACGGTCGACGAGTTCGGGCGCCTCGACGTCCTCGTCAACAACGCGGCCGAGCAGCATCCCCAGCAGAACTTCGAGGACGTCACGCCCGAGCAGTGGGAACAGACCTTCAGGACCAATATCCACGCCTATTTCTACATGGCGCACGCGGCGCTGCCGCATCTGGGCGAGGGCGGCGCGATCGTCAACACGACCTCCGTCACCGCCTACAAGGGCAACCCGATGCTGGTCGACTACAGCTCGACCAAGGGCGCGATCGTCGCCTTCACGCGTTCCCTCTCGATGGCGCTGGCGGAGCGCGGCATACGGGTCAACGCCGTGGCGCCGGGCCCGATCTGGACGCCGTTGATCCCGTCCACCTTCCCGCCGGAGAAGGTGGCGGAGTTCGGCGCCAACGTGCCGATGAAGCGGCCGGGCCAGCCCGACGAGGTGGCGCCCTGCTACGTATTCCTGGCCTCGGGCGATTCCTCCTACATCAGCGGCCAGACCCTGCATCCCAACGGCGGCACGGTCGTGAACGGCTGAGGCCGGCATTTCGAATGGCAGAAGGAGAAGAACCATGCGTAGTTCCCGCGGTATCCACATGGGCGGCTTCGGACTGACCAGCATGCTGGTCGCCGTCGCGGCGTTCGGTGCCGGCTACTACATCGCGAGCCGGCGGGACGGCTCGTCGGGCGGTATGGGCGAGTGGCGCGCCGACCGGGACCGTCACCACCGGCACGTCTCGGACTCCCGTCCCGGAGCCATGGCCGGGACGTCGCCCGACCCGGACGAGCTGATCGGCGAGAGGCTGAGCGGCAAGTCCGCGCGCGACAGCGCCGCCGTGCTGTACGACCAGGACGGCAATCCGATCCGCGGCCGGGAGGCCGCCTACGGCGCGAGCCCGTCCTACGACCGCCGCTGACTGACCTTTGGCGCGCGCGCCCGCGGCATCGCTCGCCGCCGTGCTCGCCGCCGCCGCCGTCCTGGCGGGCTGCGCCGCTCCCGCCGCGCAGCCCCGGGCCGCGGCGGGCGGCGGCTGGTCCCCGCGCGACAAGGTCGTGGCGCTCAACCTCGCCGGCGCGTCGGTGGCGCTCGGCTGGGGCGTGTGGTCCTGGGAATGGGGCGAGAGCGGGCCGCGCCTCCAGGACGAAGGCTGGTTCGGGCGCGCCACGACCGAGGGCGGCGCGGACAAGCTGGGCCACGCCTGGACGGGGTACGCGCTCGGCCACCTGTTCTCCCGCCAGTACGAACGCTGGGGCCACGCCGAGGCGGAGGCGGCGCGCATGGGCGCGCTGTCGTCTTTCGGCATCATGGGCCTGGTCGAGGTCGGCGACGCCTTCAGCGACGTCTACGGCTTCTCCGTCCAGGACTTCCTGTTCAATACGGTGGGGGCCGGCGCCGCCTGGCTGCTGTGGCGCGACGACGATCTCGCCCGCAAGCTCGACTTCCGCGTGGAATACGACCCGTTCGCGGCCGGCGATCATCAGGTCGACGCCTTCACGGACTACGACCGGCTGAGATACCTCCTCGCCCTCAAGGCCGAGGGCTTCGCGGCGATCGAGAATCCATTGCTCCGCAACCTGGAGCTCCATCTCGGCTACTATGCCCGCGGCTATTCCGACGCCGGGCCGGCGGGAGGGGCCGACCCGCGCCGGCGCAACCTCTATGTCGGCGTCGGCCTCAACCTGTCGCGCCTGCTGTCGCCGCACCTGCCGGAGAACCCCGGCACCGACGTCCTGCACTACGTCCAGCTGCCCTATGCCTACGTGCCGGTCACCGTCGCGCGGGACTAGCGGGCGGCTCCTTCCGGCCCGAACATCAGCGTGTCGAGCCCGCGAACTAGGCCCGTGATGCCGCCGACGCGGCGCACGGCGAGCAGGGTGCCGCCGACATAGGGGTCGGCGCTGGAACCGGCGTCGTGGCGGATGACCAGCCGCTCGCCGGGCATGCCGAAGATCGCCTCGCAGGACAGCACGTAGCTCGGAAGCCGGACCGAATGCACCCGGGTGCCGCCGATCGCGGCGCCGCGCGTCTCGACCGGGCCGCTCAGCCGGTCGACCGGCAGCGTGGTGTCGCCGCCGGGCATGCGCGCCGCCTCCAGCCGCTCGGCGAGCTCGCGCGCGGTGCCGCTCGGCACGTCGGGCTTGCCCGGGCCGGCATAGTCGACGATCTCGACGTCGCCGACATGGGGGGCGGCGAGCAGGGCGAAGCGCTGCATCAGGGTCGCGGTCAGCGAGAAGTTCCCGGCCGCGACCACGCCGACGCCGCGGCTCCGGGCCGCCGCGTCGATCTCATCGTAGTCCGCGGCCGACAGGCCCGAGGTGCCGACGACGACCGCGACGCCGCGCTCGACCGCGAGCAGCACGTGCCCCTTCACGGCGTCCGGCCTGGTGTAGTCGATCACGACGTCGGCCGGCGCCTCCAGCGCCTCCTCCAGGCTCGCCCGGACGGTGACGCCGCCGATCCGCTGGCCGGCGGCCCGGCGCGACACGGCGCCCGCCAGCTCCAGGTCCGGCGCGGCCCCGATCGCGCGCACCAGCTCGGTCCCGACCCAGCCGGTGACGCCGGCGACGCAGATGCGGATTGGCGTTTGCATTCTCCTGTCCTTCTTCCCGCAGGCCAGCGGCGAGCCTAGCCGAGCCCGCGGCGAGGTCAACCGCATTGCACCGTCCTGCCCGCGCAATGGGCGGGCAGGCCACTGCGCGGGCAGGGCGGTGCCCGCCGTCCGGGCGGCCCTTGACCCCCGGTCGCGCAAACGCCGCAGGCCGGGCGTGGCGTAGCTTTTGCTTTCTCGCCCGGGCCGGTATATTGACCGTCCTTTCGGAACCTACAGGAGCCGTCCGAGGTGCCCACCCCTTCCGCGCCAGCATCCGACCGGGATACCCCCAGGCTGGAAGTGCGCGGCATCACCAAGGGGTTCCCCGGGTGCCTCGCCAACGACCGGATCGACCTGACCCTGATGCCCGGGGAGATTCACGCCCTGCTGGGCGAGAACGGCGCGGGCAAGAGCACGCTGGTCAAGATCGTCTATGGCGTGCTCGCGGCCGACGGCGGGACGGTGCGCTGGGAGGGCCGGCCGGTCTCTATCGCGAACCCGGCGGCGGCGCGCCGGCTCGGCATCGGCATGGTCTTCCAGCACTTCTCCCTGTTCGAAAGCCTGACCACGGCGGAGAACGTGGCCCTGGGCCTCGACCGGCCGATGCCGCCGGCCGTCCTGGAGGCCAGGATCGCGGAGGTGTCCGCGCGCTACGGGCTCGGCCTCGACCCCCGGCGCCACGTCCACGCGCTCTCGGTCGGCGAGCGCCAGCGGGTCGAGATCGTGCGCTGCCTGCTGCAGGAGCCGCGCCTCCTGATCATGGACGAGCCGACCTCGGTCCTGACCCCGCAGGAGGTGTCCTCCCTGTTCGAGACGCTGCGCCGCCTCGCGGCCGAGGGCGTCACGATCCTCTACATCAGCCACAAGCTCGAGGAGATCCGCGCGCTGTGCACGCGCGCCACCGTGCTGCGCGGCGGCCGCGTCGTCGCCGAATGCGACCCGCGCGGGACGAGTGCGCGCGAACTGGCGGAACTGATGATCGGCGGCGACCTGCGCGTGCCCGAGCGCGGCGGCGCGGCGCCGGTCGGCGATGCGCCGCGGCTGGAGGTGCGCCACCTCTCGACCACCTCCGGCGACCCGTTCGCGACGGTGCTGAAGGACGTCGGCTTCTCGGTTCGGGCCGGCGAGATCGTGGGCATCGCCGGCGTGGCCGGCAACGGTCAGGCGGAGCTGATGGCCGCGCTGTCGGGGGAGGCGCTGGCGGCCGATCCCGGCATGGTGACGATCGACGGCGTGCCGGCCGGCCGCCTCGGCCCGCGCGAGCGCCGGCGGCTCGGCCTCGCCGTCGTGCCGGAGGAGCGGCTGGGCCGCGGCGCCGTGCCGGAGATGAGCCTCGCCGAGAACGCGATCCTCGGCGGCGCGCACCGCGGCCTCGTGCGCGGCGGCCTCGTCGACCGGGCCGGCGCGCGGGCCTTCGCCGACCGCATCATCCGGGCCTTCGGCGTCGTCGCCCGCGGCCATCGGGCGGAGGCGCGCAGCCTGTCGGGCGGCAACCTGCAGAAGTTCATCATCGGCCGCGAGATCCTGGAGCGGCCCGGCCTGCTCGTCGCGGCCGCCCCGACCTGGGGTGTGGACGCCGGGGCCGCCGCCGCCATCCATCAGGCGCTGCTCGACCTTGCGCGGTCCGGGACCGCGGTGCTGATCGTCTCCCAGGACCTGGACGAGCTGTTCGTGCTGTGCGACCGCATCGCCGTAATGTTCCACGGCCGCCTTTCCTCCGCCCAGCCGGCCGGCGAGACCTCGGTCGAGCAGATCGGCCTGCTGATGGGCGGCCTGTTCGACCGGGACGGGGAGGCCGCCGATGCTGCCTAGGCTCGTTCCCAGGGGCGAACCCTCGACGGCCATGGTCTGGCTCACTCCCGTGCTGGCGGTCGCGCTGACGCTCGTCTGCGGCATGGCGCTGTTCGCCGGCATGGGTTTCGACCCGCTCGACGCGCTGTACGCCTATTTCGTCGAGCCGGTCTCGACCCGGTTCGGGCTGGCGGAGCTCGCGGTCAAGACGACGCCGCTCGCCCTCATCGCGGTCGGGCTCGCGATCGGCTTTCGCGCCAATGTCTGGAACATCGGAGCGGAGGGGCAGCTCACCATGGGGGCCGTGCTGGGCGGCGGTCTGGCGCTCGCGGCCTACGGGGCCGAAGGGCCGTGGCTGATGCCCCTGATGCTGGTCGCGGGCGCGCTCGGCGGCATGGCCTGGGCGGCGATCCCCGCCTTCCTGCGGACGCGCTTCAACGCCAGCGAGATCCTGACCAGCCTGATGCTGGTCTACGTCGCCGGCCTGCTGCTGAACTGGCTTGTCCATGGGCCGTGGCGCGACCCCGACGGGTTCAACTTCCCGCAGTCCCGCATGTTCAACCCCGAAGCGCTGCTGCCGTCGCTGCTGGACGGCACGCGGCTGCATCTGGGCTTCCCGCTCGCGCTCGTCGCCGTGGCCGCGGGCTGGTTCCTGCTCGCGCGGACCTTCGTCGGCTTCCAGATAAAGGTGCTGGGCCTGACCCCGGCGGCGGCGAGCTACGCGGGCTTCGACCGCAACCGCCTGGTCTGGTTCTGCCTGCTCGCCTCCGGGGCGCTGGCGGGGCTGGCCGGCGTCGTCGAGGCGGCCGGGCCGATCGGGCAGCTCGTGCCCTCGATCTCGCCGGGCTACGGCTTCACCGCGATCATCGTCGCCTTCCTCGGACGCCTGCATCCCGCGGGCATCCTGCCCGCGGCGGCGCTGGTGGCCCTGTCCTACATCGGCGGCGAGTCGGCGCAGATCACGATGCAGCTCCCGGTGGCGGTGACCGGCGTCTTCCAGGGTATGCTGCTGTTCTTCCTGCTGGCGAGCGACGTGCTGATCCGCTACCGCGTGAGATGGGGCGCCGCGGGCGGCGTCCGGGAGGCCGTGCCGTGATCGAGGCCGTGGTTCCCATCCTGCTCGCCGTGATGACGGCGGCGACCCCGCTGCTGTTCGCCGCGACCGGCGAGCTCGTGACCGAGAAGTCGGGCGTGCTCAACCTGGGCGTCGAGGGCATGATGCTGGTCGGTGCCGTGGCCGGCTTCGTCGTCACCATGGCGACCGGCAGCGCCGTCCTCGGCATCGGTGCTGCGGCCGCCGGCGGGGCCTTCCTGGCGCTGCTGTTCGCGGTCCTGACGCTCGGCCTGCTCGCCAACCAGGTCGCGACCGGCCTCGCCCTGACCCTGTTCGGGATCGGACTGTCGGCGCTGATCGGGCAGTCCTATGTCGGCATCCCCCTCGACCGCCTGCCGCGCCTCGACGTTCCGGGCCTGAGCGACCTGCCGGTGGTGGGGGCCCTCGTCTTCGGGCACGACGCGCTGATCTATCTCAGCCTCGTGATGGTCGGCGTCGTCCACTGGTTCCTGTACCGCACGCGCAAGGGCCTGATCCTGCGCGCCGTGGGCGAGAACCACGACGCGGCCCACGCCATCGGCTATCCCGTGCTGACGATCCGCCTGCTGGCGACGCTGTTCGGCGGCGCGATGTGCGGCCTGGGCGGCGCCTACCTGTCGCTGGCCTATACGCCGATGTGGGCCGAGGACATGGTGGCGGGACGGGGCTGGATCGCGCTGGCGCTCGTCGTCTTCGCGACCTGGAAGCCGGGCCGCGTGCTGGCGGGCGCCTATCTGTTCGGCGGCGTCACGATCGCCCAGCTCCACGTCCAGGGCGCCGGCTTCGCCGTGCCGTCGCAGTTCCTGTCGATGCTTCCCTATCTTGCCACGATCCTCGTGCTCGTGCTGATCTCCCGCGATCAGGTCCGCATCCGTCTGAACGCTCCCGCCTGTATCGGCAAGACTTTCCACCCCGCCGCCTGAACCGCTAACCAGAAACTGCGAGGCTTTCCCATGCGCATCACCCGTCGACACTTCGCGCTCGGCGCGGCCGCTCTCGGCGGCGCCGCCACCCTGCCTTTCGGAAGCGGCCGCGCCTTCGCCGCCGACCCGCTGAAGATCGGCTTCGTCTATGTCGGGCCGGTCAGCGACCACGGCTACACCTACCAGCACGACGTCGGCCGCAAGGCTGTCGAGGCGAAGTACGGCGACCGCGTCAGCACGACCTTCGTCGAGAACGTGCCGGAAGGACCGGACTGCGAGCGCGTCGTCCAGCAGCTCGCCCAGGCCGGCCACGGCCTGATCTACACGACCTCCTTCGGCTTCATGAACCCGACGATCAAGGTCGCGCAGCGCTTCCCGAACGTGAAGTTCGAGCACGCGACCGGCTACAAGCGGGCCGACAACGTCGCGACCTATTCCGGCCGCTTCTACGAGGGCCGCACCGTGGCCGGCACGCTGGCCGGCAAGATGACGAAGTCGAACATCATCGGCTACATCGGCTCCTTCCCGATCCCCGAGGTCGTGAACGGCATCAACGCCTTCACCCTGGCCATGCGCGAGGTGAACCCGCAGGCCCAGGTGCGGGTGATCTGGGTCAACAGCTGGTACGATCCCGGCAAGGAAGCCGATGCCGCCAAGGCCCTGATCGACCAGGGGGCGGACGTCATCACCCAGCACACCGACAGCCCGGCGCCGATCCAGGTCGCGCAGGAGCGCGGCGTGTGGGCGATCGGCCAGTCCTCGGACATGACCCGCTTCGGGCCGAAGTCGCACATGACCGCAGTGGTCGAGGTGTGGGACGGCTACTACGTCGACCGCGTCCAGCAGGTGTTCGACGGCACCTGGAAGCCGACCGACACCTGGGGCGGCCTCGCGAGCGGCATGGTCGAGATGGCGCCCTTCAACCCGGCCCTGCCCGAGGACGTCCGCGCCCTCGGCCAGCAGGCGATCGACGACATCAAGTCCGGCAAGCGCCATCCCTTCGCCGGGCCGTTCAAGAACCAGGACGGGGAGACCGTGGTCCCGGCGGGCGAGGCCGCGGCCGACGAGGCCATCCTGTCGATGAACTACTACGTCGAAGGCGTCCAGGGCTCGCTGCCGAAGTGACGTCGCCCGGGTGCGTCGCGCCGCGGCGCGACGCACCTCCCAGCGGAGCCGTTCGCGAGATGACCGTCACGATCTACCACAACCCCCGCTGCAGCAAGTCGCGCCAGACGCTGGACCTGCTGACGTCCCGCGGGATCGAGCCGCGCGTCGTCGAGTACCTGAAGACCCCGCCGACGGCCGAGGAGATCCGCGGCCTGCTGGCAAGGCTCGGCCTGCTGGCGCGCGACCTGGTCCGGCGCAAGGAGGCGGCCGAGGCCGGCCTCGACCTCTCCCTGCCGGACGACGCCCTGGTCGAGGGCATGGCCGCCAACCCGGCCGTGATCGAGCGGCCGATCGTCGTCAACGGCGACCGCGCCGCGCTCGGCCGCCCTCCCGAGGCGGTGCTCGCGATCCTCTGAGCCGTCGCGCGTTCCCGGCTGTTGTGTGTGCGGACCGATACGCCGGGGAGGCCGCCATGACGGTATCCGCAAGCAGCGAGGACACGCTCTCGATCGTCCAGCAGGGGTTCCAGGCGGTCGCCGCGAAGGACGTCGACGGCGTCATCGCCCTGCTTGCCGACGATGTCGAATGGGTCTCTCCCGACCCCACCGGCCGGCTTTCCTGGGGCGGCGCCTGGCGCGGCCGGGACGAGGTCGCCCGCTGGATGCGCCTCGTCGCGGACGCGCTCGACGATTTCAGCCTCGTTCCCCGCCAGTTCATCGTCGAGGAGGACACCGTCGTCGTCCTCGGCAGGGAACGCGCGCGGGTCGCCGCCACCGGCCGCCCCTACGAGACCGACTTCGCCCATGTGGTCCGGGTGAAGGGCGGCCGGATCGTCTCGTTCAGGGGCTTCCACGACACGGCCGCCGTACTCGCCGCGGCCGCGTGAGAGCAGGGCGGCGATGAAAAGCCGAGCAGCCGGATTGTACCAATTGCCATTGCATGCTAATGGACTGCAATAGCCCTCCTGTCTAGATTGAACCGGGCCGTCAAAGCTCCCGACGGAGGATCCAATGCGCAAGAGCGCACATTTGGTCGAAACATTGCGGAGCGGGACGTTCCGGGACCCCAAGACCGGGCAGCTCCTGGTGAAGCCCAAGGCACCGGACATGCGGGTGGTCGAGAAGGGGTTCGGGACGTATCGGGAGGTCAGGCCTTCGGGGCACCCTTCCGAGGAGGATGAGAGCCAGTCTCGATGACGAGGCCGGATCGGACCCGTCGCGGCTGAACTGGTGGTTTTTAAAAAGCCCGTCGACGTGGATCGGGAAACCCGCTGATCGGGTCAGTCCGCGACGCTGCCGCCCGGAACGCCTTCCAGCGCGGCCGCCATGCGTTTGCGGCGGGACCAGGCGGCGAGGCAGGCGGACAGCGTCAGCAGGGCGCCGACGGCCACCGGCCAGCGCAGGCCGGTCTCCTCCGAGATCACGCCCATCGCGAGCGCTCCCACCGCGGGCCCGGCGCGGAAGGTCAGGCCGTAGAGGCTCATGACGCGCCCGCGCATGCCGGGATGGATCGAGAGCTGGATCAGCGTCTGGGTGCCGACGCCCGCGACCACCATCCCGCCGCCCGCCGCCAGCAGCGCCGGGACCGCCACCCACAGCCTGTCGGTCGCGACGAACAGTAGCACCGCCAGCGCCAGCAGCGCCGTGTTGGCGAGGGCCAGCCGCGTCAGGCCCGCGGTGTCGCCGCGCCCGGCGAGCCACAGGCCGCCGAGCACCGCTCCCGCGCCGACCGTGGAGGTGAGCAGCGCCAGCCCGGCGGCGCCGGCGCCGAAGACGTCGGCGGCGAAGCCCGGCAGCAGCTCGATCACCGGCCTGACGAACAGGCAGGTCGCCAGCAGGAGCAGCATCATCGGCGCCATGCCGGCATGGCCGGCGACGTAGCGAACACCCTCCGCGATCTCCGCCGTTATCCCGGCCGCGGCTTTCGGCGGGCGCGGCGCCGGCGGCAGCCGGACCCTGGTCAGCGCGACCAGGAACAGCACGAAGGTGGCGGCGTTGACCGCGAAGGCGCTCGCGGTCCCGCCGGTCACGATCAGCGCGCCGGCCGCGGCCGGGCCGATGAACCGCGCGGCGTTGAAGATGATGGAGTTGATCGCGACCGCGGCGGAAAGGTCCTCGCGCGGGACCAGGCTGGGGATCAGCGCCAGGCGGGCGGGCTGGTTCATGCCCGCGACGATGCCGAGGAACAGCGTCAGGGCGAGCAGCATGCCGATCGTGATGGTACCCGTCGCCGTCAGCGCGAACAGGGCCAGCGCCTGCAGCAGGCCGAGCACCTGCCCGATGCGGATCACGCGGAGCTGGTCCCACCGGTCGGCGAGAACGCCGGCCAGCGGGCCGACCACGATCGTGGGAAAGAGGTCCGCGAACGCGACCGCGCCGAGCCAGGCGCCCGAGCCGGTCAGCTCCCAAGCGAGCCAGCCGACCGCGATCCGCTGCATCCACGTCCCGATCAGGGAGATGCTGCTTCCGGCCGTGTAGGCGCCGTAGTTGGGATTCCGGAGCGCGCGCGCGATCGCCCCGAAGCCGGCTCTGCTCTTCATCCCTCAGCATGTGAGCGCGGGCAGGGGTGGTTCAAATGCCGGTCCGGTGGCCCTGCCATGCGCCGGGGACGGGTGTGGCCGGCGTGGGCGACGGATGCGCGCTTCAGCCCTGCAGGAACGGGTTCGTCAGCCGCTCCAGGCCGATGCTCGACGTCGGGCCGTGGCCGGGGATGAAGCCCGTCTCGTCGCCGAGCGGGAGCAGCCGCTCGCGGATGGAGCGGATCAGCGTCTCGTGGCTGCCGCGCGGCAGGTCCGTGCGGCCGACCGATCCCCGGAACAGCACGTCGCCGACCAGCGCGAAGCGTGACGGCGCATGATGGAAGACGACGTGGCCGGGTGTGTGGCCCGGGCAATGGTGCACCGCGAACTCGATCTTGCCGACGGTCACGACGTCCCCCTGGTCGAGCCAGCGGTCGGGCCGGACCGGGCCGCGCGCCTGGAGGCCGAACATCGCCGCGTCCTCGCGCAGCGTCTCGAGCAGGAACTCGTCCTCGCGGTGCGGGCCATCGACGGGCACGCCGAACCGCTCCGCGAGGTCGAGGACGCCGCCCGCATGGTCGAAGTGTCCGTGGGTCAGCAGGATGCGCTCGATGCGAGCCCCCGACCTCTCGACCACGGACGCGATCCGGTCGACGTCCCCGCCCGGGTCGACGACCGCGCCGAGCATGGTCTCCTCGCACCAGAGTACGGTACAGTTCTGCTGCAGCGGCGTCACCGGAACGATGGCGTACTTCATTGCGGCTCCTGGCGTGGCGAAGGCGGGGCAGGGTAAGGCGAGAGCCCCTGCTCACGCAAGAGTGGTGCCGGCACGTACGCGGTTGCGCCTTCCGAATGGCATCGCCTTGGCTCGCCATCTGAGGTACGCTCCGTTTCACAATCGGTTAATCCTGTCCGTTCATCCTGCTCGGAAGGCAGCCGGCACCAGTCACCTCTAGCCCTGCGTCTCCTGCCGCTCGAATTGCTGCCGGGAATGGGATCCGTGAAGCCACAGACCGTTGCCATCGTCGATGACCAGATAACCAACCTGAAGATACTCGGCCGCCTTGCGGGATCCCTGGGGGCCGGGGTCCAGGTTCGGACCTTCGAGCGGCCGCGCGATGCGCTCGCCTCCTTCCCGACCGATCCGCCCGACCTGGTCATCACCGACTTCATCATGCCGGAGCTGGACGGCGCGGCGTTCATCCGCAACGTGCGGACCATCGCCTGCTGCGACGACGTGCCGGTCATCGTGATCACGGCCTACGAGGACAAGCTGCTGCGCTACCGGGCGCTGGAGGCGGGGGCGACGGACTTCCTGCTGAGCCCGGTCGACCCGAGCGAGTTCGCCGCGCGCTCGCGCAACCTGCTGACGCTCCGGCGCCAGCAGCAGATGCTGAAGCGCCGCGCCTTCCGTCTGGAGCGGCGGATCGCGCTGGAGGAGCGGCGTCACCGCGAGGCCCTGCAGCGCAGCCACGAGCGGCTGATCCGCGTGATAGACGCGATCCCCGTGATGATCAGCGCCACCGACCGCGACGGGCGCTTCGTCTTCGCGAACCGCCATTTCGCCCGCTCGCTGGGCCGGGAGATCGCCGACCTGATCGGCCGCGTGCCGGTCGAGGCGTGCGGGCCGGAGCGGGGCGGGGCCTGGGCCGCCATCGACGCCGACCTCGTTGCCGGCCTGGAACGCCCGCTCAGCTTCGAGGAGGTGGTCCTCGACCCTTCGGGCGCCGAGCGCGTGCTCCTCACCGGCAAGTCGGTCCTGCCGCAGCAGACCGGGGCCGACGCCATCGTCGTCACGGTCTCGTTCGACATCACCGAACGCAAGCGGACGGAGGTGGAGCTGGTCGACGCGATGCGCCTCGCCGAGGCCGCCAACCACGCCAAGACCGAGTTCCTGGCCAACATGAGCCACGAGCTGCGCACGCCGCTCAACGCGATCATCGGCTTCTCCGAGGTGATCGCGCACGAGATGCTCGGCCCGGCGGGGATCGACCGCTACGTCGAGTATGCGGGCGACATCCGGCGCAGCGCCGAGCACCTCCTCGAGATCATCAACGACGTCCTGGACGTCGCGAAGATCGAGGCGGGGCGGCTCGAGCTGGAGGAGGCGGCGGTCGATCCCGCGCAGGCCGTCGCCGACGTGATCTCGATCGTCCACGACCAGGCGCGGCAGGCCGGCGTCGCCCTGCGGACGGTCCTGGCGGAGGACCTGCCCCAGCTCCGGGCGGACCGGCAGAAGCTGCGCCAGGTCCTGCTCAACCTCGTCGGCAACGCCGTGAAGTTCAGCCCGGCCGGCTCGGCCGTCACGATCGCCGCCGAGGTGGTCGAGGGCTGCGTGACCATCGGGGTCTCCGACCGCGGCATCGGGATGGACGAGGACGAGGTGAGGGTGGCGCTGACCCGGTTCGGCCAGGTGGCGAGCCCATGGACCCGCCGGCATTCCGGCACGGGGCTTGGGCTGCCGCTCGCAACCGGGCTGATGGAGCTGCATTCCGGCACTCTCCGCGTCGACAGCACCAAGGGAGAGGGTACGACCGTGACGATCCGCTTCCCGGCCGAGCGGTCGATGGCCCGGGGGCCGGCGCCGGCATGAACGACGGGGATACGGACGTCGCCGCCGGAAGGCCGAAGCGTCTTCGCGCGGGGGCGATGCTGCTCGGGCTGTCCGCCTGCGCCGCGCTGTCGCTCCTTTCCTGGTCCGCGGGCCAGCTCCATGCCGCGTCGGGCGGCGTCCTCGCCGGCATCTCCCCCGTCGACCTCGTCCTGCTGGCGGCGCTGGCGCTGTCGGTCACGGCGGTCGCGGTCCTCTCCGCGCCCGGCGGGGGCACCGGCGCCGCGCGCCGGGCGGCCGAGCGGCGCGACAACGAACTCGGGCAGAGCGTGCTGCGGGTCGCGTTCGGGTCCTGCGTCATAGGCTATGTCGCCGTGCTGCGCGTGCTCGACCCGGGTGCCGCGGGGCTGGAGACGGCGATGCGCGTCGCCGGCGTCGGCACGGTCCTGGCCTGGATACTGCTGGCGGACGTGCTGAGACGGCCGGGCGGGGGCGTGCGGCGTACGCTGGGCGCCGTGCTGGACAACGCTTCGCTGTCGCTGTTCCTGCATTTCGGCGGCGCGCTGACGGCGGCCTGGTATCCGGTCTATCTCTGGGTCACCTTCGGCAACGGCTTCCGCTACGGCGTGAAGCCGCTCGTGATATCGACCTCGCTGAGCGTGCTCGGCTTCGGCGCGGTCGTCCTGACGACGCCCTTCTGGCAGGCGAACCCCGTCCTGTCGGGCGGGCTGCTGGCCGGCCTCGTGCTGCTGCCCGCCTACGTCACGACGCTGCTGCGCCGCCTGACCCAGGCGAAGGCGCAGGCGGAGGCGGCCAACGCCGCCAAGGGCCGCTTCCTGGCCGTGATGAGCCACGAGCTGCGCACGCCGCTCAACAGCGTGCTCGGCCTCAACGCGCTGCTCGAACGCACGCCGCTCGACGACGGCCAGCGCGACATGCTCGCGACCATGCGTTCGTCCGCGCAGACGCTGCTGGGGCTGATCAGCGACATCCTGGACTTCTCGCGCATCGAGGCCGGGCGCCTCCAGCCCGAGCGCGAGGCGTTCGATCCCCACGACGTGATCCTGTCCGCAGCCCAGCTCGTCCGCTCGCAGGCCGTGGCCAAGGGGCTGGACTTCCGGACCCGCATCGACCCGGCGGTGCCGCATCGGGTCCGCGGCCTGCCGTACCAGCTCCGCCAGATCGTCGTGAACCTCGCCGCCAACGCCATCAAGTTCACCGACCGCGGCGTCGTCGAGATCTCGGTCGGCCTGGTCCGGCTCGACCCGGCCGAGGCACGGCTGCTGGTCAGGGTGCGCGACGAGGGCATCGGCATCGCCCCCGAGGCGCAGGAGCGGATCTTCGAGATGTTCACGCAGGCCGACGGCGCCGTGACGCGCCGCTACGGCGGAACCGGGCTCGGCCTCGCGATCGTGCGCCATCTCGTCGACATGATGGGGGGCACCATCCGGATCCGGAGCCGGCCCGGCGCCGGCAGCACCTTCGAGGCGGAGCTGCCCTTCGAGGTGCTGGCCGGCGAGCCGGCCGACCTGCCCGGCTTTGCGGGGCGCACCCTGTTCGCGGTATCCGCGGATCCCGGCTTCGCCGACGAATTGCGGCCGGCGATCGCGGCCGAGGGCGGCCGCCTGCGCCAGCTCACCCCCGATGCCGTCGGCTCGGCGCTGGCCGCGCGGCCCGATCCCTTGCCGCGCCCCTTCGTGGTGATCGACGGCACCGCCGGCTCCGGGCCAGCCCGGGCACTCGCCGACGGCCTGCTGCGCGGCGGCGAGCCCCCGCTCGTCCTCGTCGCGATGCCGTCCGGCGCGCGGGAACCCGCCCGGCCGAACGAGATCGCCTGGCCCGCGTCCGCCGCGGCCCTGGCAGCCGCCTTCGCCCGGCTCGCGGAGCAGGCGGCGGACGCCGCACCCCTCCCGAGGGACGCGGGCGAGGAGCCCGCCGGCCGCAGCCTGCGCGTCCTGGTCGCCGAGGACAACGACGCCAACCGCATGATCATCGGCCGCATCCTGGAGATGGGCGGCCACGAGCCCGTCTTCGCCCATGACGGCGAGGAGGCGCTGGACGCGCTCGACGCGGGCGGGTTCGACGTCGTCCTGATGGACATCAACATGCCGGAAGTGAGCGGCTACGAGGCGACGAAGCTCTATCGCATGGCCCATCTGAGCGAGCCGCACCTGCCGATCATCGCCCTGACGGCGGATGCGACGTCCGAGACGGCGCGCCTGTGCCGCGAGGCGGGCATGGATGCGATCCTCACCAAGCCGATCGAGCCCGCCGACCTGCTCGCCGTGCTCCGCGCCGCCTGCGTGCCGACGGCCGGGAGCGGCGCGCTTCCCGGCCTGGGCGGGGCCGGCGTCCGGCCGCCGCCGGGGATCGCGTCGCCCGTGGTGACGCCGATCTCGGCCCATCCCCGCTTCGGCGAGGGGGCGGCGGTGCCGGTCCTCGACCCGGGGCGCATGGACGCGCTGCTGGCGCTCGGCGGAGATCCCACCTTCCTGGCTGAGGTCGTCGTCGCCTTCGAGCGCGAGGCCCGGACCGCGGTCGAGCACATCCGCGCCGCCGCCGCCGCGGGCGACATGCGGGCGCTGCGCGAGAGCGCCCATACCCTGCGCAGCACGGCCGGCAACATCGGCGGCGTGCGCCTGTGCCGTGCGCTGCTGGCGTTGCGCGACCTGTCCGGAGCCGAGCTGCGCAGCTCCGGCCACGATCATTCCGAACGCATCGCCGGCGAGTTCGAGCGTCTCGTCTCGGCGCTGCGGGACCGGGTAGGGGCCGGGGGCGGGGCCGGGGCCGCCGTCCCGCGCCCGGGCGAGGACGGCACGCCCCGGCATCCCGCCGGCCGGTCAGGATGAGGCCTGCCGGGCGCGCCTCCTGTCCTGCGCCGCGACGAGCCTCGCCATCTTCCTGAGGTCGGCATCCTCGAGCCGCAGCGCGAGGTCGACCCAGACATGCGCGACCTCGTGCATCTCGCGCAGGGTTATGGGATTGACGATCCGGCGGACGTCCTGGATCGCGCGATGCGCGGCGAACCGGCTGCCGGCGCGGCCGATATGCTCGTGGAACGCGTCCACCGCCCCGCCGTCCTCCGCCAGGACGTCGATGACGCCCATCGCATGCAGCTCTTCCGCCCCGTAGACGCTGCCGCTGGTGATCATCCGTTCCGCCAAGCCCGCGCCGATGCGCCGCGCCAGGAACGTGTACGCACCCATCCCCGGGAACATGTTGAACAGGATCTCGGGCAGCCCGAACTTCGCGCTGCGCTCGGCGATCAGCAGGTTGCTCGACAGCGCCGCCTCGAAGCCGCCGCCGAGCGCGTCGCCCTGGACCAGCGAGACCGTCGTCAGCGGCAGGCCGAAGCTGGTCGTGTAGTGGTAGCCGGACTCCGCCGCCGCGATCGCGTAGCGCGTCAGCCTCTCGCGGTCGCGCAGCCGGATCAGCTCCGCGAACAGGTTGAGGTCGCCGCCGAGGTTCCACGTTCCCGGCATCGGCGAGCGCAGGGCCACGTAGCGCACCGGCGAGGCGATCTCCGGGACCGCGGCGTGGACGCTCTGCATCAGGACGCGCACGCGGGCGAAGTCGTGGAGCATGGCTTCCGTGAAGCAGGGCCGGTTCTTGAACCGGAAGTCGCACCACAGGATGCGGTCGTTCCGGTCGAACTCGACGGCGAGGTCCTGGAAGGACGCCGCCGCGATCATGTCGGCGACCCGGTCGAGCGGGGGAGCCGTCTCCGCGAGGCTCGGGAACTGCGGGCGGATGCCGTCGAGGCGTCCCGTCCGGCCCGGTATCGCCGCGTCTTCGAAAAGCTGGGTGACTGCGCTCATGTCTACACTCCTCGTCCCTCTGGAATGCCTCCTCGGCTGGAATGGACATGAGCCCGGGCAGTACGGGCGGGCGAATGGGATACGACCGCGCGAACCGGCTTCGGCTTTCCGTCCTCCGGTGGCCGTGGGTGTCGGAGGCTGCAACGATCAATATTGGGTGGTTAGGGGAGGGCATAATTCAAGTGGAAGTTCCGGACGGATAGTCTCACCGATCCGGTGAAAGGTCGCGCGGCCTGCATATTTCAAGAAATAAACATATCGATTTTAAATAAATACAGTTTTACTGAATATCACAGTATGTGAGCACCCGCGAATCAGACCCGGTTTTTCCACGACTGCTGCACCTGGGTTACCCTGTTGCGCCATCAGAACGTTCGACGACCGTTTCTATCTCTTCCGGGCCTACCACATGGCCATGGTCGCAGACCAGCCGGGCATGGATTTGGGCGCCGCAGTGGTGCCGGAGTTTCAGCGGCGACGGACCGCCGGGCAGATGCTCCTCCGCCCATTCCCGCAGCGCCGCGAGCGCCGGCAGCAGCGCGCGCCCCCTGGCGGTCAGTTCGTAGGCGTGATGCGTGCGCCGGCCCGGCTCCCGGTAGGCGACGCGCGCCAGCAGCCCGGCCTCGACGAGGCGGCGGAGCCGGTCGCTCAGCACCGCCCGGGGGATGCCGAGGTCGTCCCGCATCTCCTCGAAGCGGCCCACGCCGTAGACCGCTTCGCGCAGGATCAGCAGCACCCAGGCGTCGCCGATCACCGACACGGCGCGGGCCAGCGTGCATTCGGCCAGGGGCACGGCCGCATGACGGGCCTCGCCGGGGTGCGGCTTCTCGGGTTTTTCCATGCCGGCATCCTAGCAGAGTTTGCCGAACGAACCCAGCGATGGTAGCCTGAGTTCGTAGGATGAACTTTGGAAGCGGCCATGATGGCGACCGACGGCACTGCGCGCCTGATTCTCGTCCTGGCCCTGGCGCCGGCCGTCGGGCTCGGGGTCGCGCGCTTCGCCTATGCTCTCGTGCTGCCCGACATGCAGGCGAGCCTGGGGTGGACCTATGTCGAGGCCGGGTTCATGAACACGGCGAACGCCGCCGGCTATCTCGCGGGTGCGCTGGCCTCGCCTTGGGTGGCGCGCCGGCTGGCGCCCGGCGTCGCGGTCCGCGTCGGCATGCTCGCCTGTCTCGCCGGGCTCGGGCTGTCGGCGGCGACCGCGGATTTCGCGCTGCTGTCGGCGGCCAGGCTGTTGGCGGGCGCCGGATCGGCGCTCGCCTTCGTCGCCGGCGGCGCCATGGCCGCGGCCCTGGCCGGCTCCCGACCCGAACGGGCAGGGTTCCTGCTGGGCCTCTTCTACGCGGGGCCGGGTCTCGGGATACTGGTGTCGGGCCTAGTGGCGCCGCTCGTCCTGCACGGGTACGGCGCCGGCGCGTGGCGCGAGGCGTGGGCCGTGCTGGCCCTGGCCTGCGTCCTCCCCGCCGCGGCTCTCTTCCTGCCGCTCGGCCCGCCCGCCGCGGCGTCCGGGCGGGCAGGCCGGGCGCCGGCGGTCCCGTTGCTCGCAATGGCGCCGATGCTCGTCGGCTACGGCGCCTTCGGGGCCGGTTACATCGCCTACATGACCTTCATGATCGCCTGGGTCCGGGACGCGGGAGGCGGTGCCGTCCAGCAGGCGGCCTTCTGGGGCGTGCTCGGGCTTGCGGTCATGGCGTCGCCCTGGCTGTGGTCGCGGCCGATCGGCTCGCTGGGCGGCGGCAGGGCCATCGCCGCCCTGACCGGCGTCACGCTTGCCGGCGCGGTGTTGCCGCTGGTGGCGGAGGGGGCCATGGTCCTGTTCGTCTCCTCCGCCTGTTTCGGCAGCGCCTTCTTCGCCGTCGTCGCCGCCACCACCGCCTTCGTGCGGCGCAACCTGCCGCAGCCCGCCTGGCCGGGCGGCATCGCCGCCGCCACGGTCGCGTTCGGGCTGGGCCAGATGGCGGGGCCGGTTGCGACCGGGCTGGTGACCGACCTTGCCGGCGGGGCCCTGTCGGCGGGGCTATGGTCGTCCGCCGGGCTGCTCGCGCTTGCCGCGGCGATCAGCCTCGCCCAGCGTGACGTCGGCCTCCACCGGACGGCCGGGGCTGCGCCTGGGCCATGAACTTGCGGCCGAGGCGCTTCGCGTTCGCGGTGCTGCGGCTGTGATAGGGACCCATCATGCTCTCGGTGGCCGCCACTCCCGCGACGGCCAGCGCCATCGGCAGCGTCCACAAGGTCGGTGCGGCGACCCCCGGGGTGGTCGATGCCTTCGTGATCGCTCCCCAATGCCTCATCCAGGCGTCCGCGACCTGCCGCTGCATCTCCACCACGGCTTCGGAGGCCGCGACCGCGCTCTGGGAGGCGGCCTGCATCTTCTCCGTCACCATCCGCGCGTTCTCGCGCGCGTCGGTGCGGCGCGGGTCCACGAGCCCGGCCGCGATCCCGGTGCTCCGGATGCCGATGGTGATCGCTGAGGCGGTCATCATCTCGCTCCAGCGCCAGACGTTGCGCCATATGTCGAAGGGGAGGAAGGCGGAAGGGGACTGGGAACGAGGCATCGTGGACTGTCTCCGGAAGGCGGTGCGGGTTCGTGCGACCCCTTCAACATGTTGCGTTGCACAATGATAACAAGCCTGTCCGCAATTGTCCCAGTGCCCCCTCTTGCGCAGGGTCCGGGGTCCGAGGTCGGGGGCCCCGGCCGAGGCGTCGCGGCGGGTTCATTGACAGGAGCCCGCCCGTCTGCCCATGCTGGGCTCGAATCGCAACGAGATCGCAGGCATGCCGACGTCGTCCTATCCCCGCTTCGACGAGCTTCGGGCGAGCCGGCTGGCCGAACGCCGCGATGCCGCCGTCCGGGCCGTCCGGCAGGCTGCCCTTCTGGCCGAGCGGGTGGGCGGGCGGCTCGTGGTCTTCGGTTCCCTGGCCGAGGGCGGCTTCCACGAGCGTTCCGATGTCGATCTTGCACTTCTGGCCGTGCCGCCCGGCCGCGATCTCGACATGGCGGCCGAGATAGAGGCGGCTTTGGCCGGCGCGGGTTTCGTCGCGGAGGTGGTTCCGGAGCGGTTCATGTCGCCGTCGTTGCGCCGGCGCGTCGAGGAGCACGGACGTGAACCCGGCGTTCTGGGCTGACATTCGCCGCGACCTGGATGCAGCCGCGCGCTACGTGCATGCAGCCTCGCGTCGCGCCCGCTCCCTGGCGGACGGCGCGGCTGTTCTCGATCCGGATATCCGGGAGGACCGTGAAGCGGCCATCGGCCTGCTGATTCACAACTGCTACGGGGCGATGGAGTCGGCATTGGAGCGTATCGTCCAGGCGATCGATGGAGGACTGCCCACCGGCCCCGCCTATCATGCCGATCTGGTCCGCCGGGCGGGAACGGCCGTCGAGGGTGTCCGACCCGCCGTGATCGCTGCCGGAACCGCGCAGGCTCTGCAGAGGCTGCGCAGCTTCCGGCACATCTTTCGGCATGCTTATGACGGTTACGACTACGCCCGCGCCGTCGAGAACGTCGCCGTTGCGGAGGATGCCGTTCCGGCATTCCGTCGGGACGTCTCGGAATTCGCGCGGAAGATTGGAATTGCTCCGCAAGACGGCGGCCCGGACTGATCTCGCGGCGCTCAAAGCCTAACCGCCCGACCGGGCCCTCAGCGCGCGGCGCATGATCTTGCCGGTCGCGGTCATCGGCAACTCGTCGACGAACTCGACCTCGCGCGGGTATTCGTGGGCGGCGAGGCGCGTCTTCACGAAGTCCTGGATCTCTCGGGCGAGCGCCTCGTCGCCGCTCCGGCCGGGGCGCAGCACGACGAAGGCCTTGACCCGCTCGGTGCGGATCGGGTCGGGCACGCCGACGACGCCGGCCAGCGCCACCGCCGGGTGGCGCATCAGGCATTCCTCGATCTCGCCGGGACCGATCCGGTAGCCGGCCGAGGTGATGACGTCGTCGTCCCGGCCGACATACCAGAGGTACCCGTCCTCGTCGCGGCGGCCGAGGTCGCCGGTCAGCAGCCAGTCGCCCGCGAACTTCTCCGCCGTCGCCTCGGGGCGGTTCCAGTATCCCAGGAACATCACCGGGTCCGGGCGGCGGACGGCGATCGCGCCGGTCTCGCCGACGGGCAGGGGATTGCCCTCCGGGTCGACGACGGCGACCTCGTGGCCGGGGACCGGCCGGCCCATGGAGCCCGGCCGCACCTCCATCAGTCCCGCGCAGTTGGCCACCACGAGGTTGCACTCGGTCTGGCCGTAGAACTCGTTGATCGTGAGCCCGAAGACACGCCGGCCCCAGTCCAGCAGCTCGCCTCCCAGCGTTTCGCCGCCGCTGCCGATGCTGCGCAGGCGCAGCCCGGGATGGCCGATGTCGGCCTGGCGCATCAGCTTCAGCGCCGTCGGCGGCAGGAAGGTGTTGCGCACGCCGTGGCGCGCCATCAGGTCGGCCGCGCGCTCGGGGTCGAACTTGCGGAACCGGTGCGCCAGCACCGGCGCGCCGTGATGCCAGGCCGGCATCAGCACGTCGAACAGCCCGCCGATCCAGGCCCAGTCCGCGGGCGTCCAGAACAGGTCGCCGGGTTGGGGAAAGAATTCGTGCGGCATCTCCACGCCCGGCAGATGGCCGAGCAGCACCCGATGGGCGTGGAGCGCGCCCTTCGGGTTGCCGGTCGTGCCGGAGGTATAGATGATCACCGCCGGGTCGTCGGCCGCGGTGTCGACCGGGCGGAAGGCGTCGGACGCCGCGTCGAGCAGGGTGTGGAAGTCCCGCGTGCCCGCCGGCGCGCCGTCGATGCACAGCACCGTGCGCAGGTCGGGCAGCCGGTCGCGGATCGCCGCGATCCGGGCGGCGCCGGCCGCGTCGGTGACCAGCGCCCGCGCCCCGCTGTCGGCCAGCCGGTACTCCAGCGCCTCCTCGCCGAACAGCGTGAACAGCGGCACCGTGATCAGGCCGGCCTTGAACCCGGCGAGATGCGCCACCGCCGTCTCGGGCGCCTGGGGCAGCAGCACGGCCAGGCGGTCGCCGCGCCGCACGCCCTGGGCGTCGAGGACGTTGGCGAGCCGGTTGGATAGGCGCATCAGCTCCAGGAAGGTGTATTTCCGGACCGCGCCGTCCTCGCCCTCGAACACCAGTGCCACCCGGTCCGGGTCGGCCGCGTGGCGGTCGCAGGCGTCGACGCCGATGTTGTAGCGGCCGGGGACCCGCCACGCGAAGCGGCGGGTCAGCTCGTCGTAGCTCGCGGCTGGCGTCAGCATGGCTCGCCGGGGCCTCCCTTCGTCAGCGCAGGGCCTCCAGGATGCTGACGTAGTTCGCGACGGCGGCCCCGCCCATGTTGAACACGCCTGCGAGCTTCGCGTCGCGGACCTGGATCGGCCCGGCCGTCCCGGTCACCTGCATCGCCGCCATCACGTGCATCGAGACGCCGGTGGCCCCGACCGGATGGCCCTTCGCCTTCAGCCCGCCCGAGGGATTGACCGGCAGCTTGCCGTCCTTCTCGGTCCAGCCCTCCTCGATCGCCACGTGGCCCTGGCCGCGCGGGGTCAGGCCCATCGCCTCGTACTCGATCAGCTCGGCCGAGGTGAAGCAGTCGTGCGTCTCGACCATGCCCAGGTCCGACAGGCCGAGCCGGGCATTGGCCAGCGCGCGCTTCCAGGCCAGCTCCGCCCCTTCGAAATGGAGGATGTCGCGCTTGGACATCGGCAGCAGGTCGTTCACCTGCTCGGCCGCGCGGAAGGCGACGGCGCGCGGCAGCGCCAGCGCCGTGTCGAGGTCGGCCAGCACCACAGCCGCCGCCCCGTCGGAGACGAGCGAGCAGTCGGTGCGGCGCAGCGGGCCCGCGACCAGCGGGTTCTTGTCCGAGACGGTCCGGCAGAACTCGTAGCCGAGGTCCTTCTGGAAATGCGCCAGCGGGTTGACCGCGCCGTTGCGATGGTTCTTGGCGGCGATCCGCGCGAGCGCGTCCGACTTGTCGCCGTAGCGCTGGAAATAGGTCTGGGTGATGCGGCCGAAGACGCCGGCGAAGCCGCCCTCGATCTCGCCTTCCTCGCGCACGTAGCTGGCGCGGATCAGCAGCTCGCCGACCTGCTGGCCCGAGACCTCGGTCATCTTCTCGACGCCGACGACCAGCACCCGGCGCGCCTTGCGCGCGGCGATCGCGTTCAGCCCCTGGTGGATCGCGGCCGAGCCGGTCGCGCAGGCGTTCTCGACCCGGGTCGACGGCTTGAAGCGCAGCGCCGGGTCGGTCTGCAGCGCCAGGGAGGAGGGGAAGTCCTGGCGCACGAAGCCGCCGTTCATGGTGCCGACATAGATCGCGTCGATGTCCGCGGGTTCGAGCCCTGCATGCCGGATCGCCTCGGCCGCGACGCCGGTGATCAGCTCCTCGACGCCGACGCCTTCGTGCTTGCCGAACTTCGAATGCGCCCAACCGACGATGCAACCGCTCATGCCTGTCTCCATGCTTTCCGGTCCGCTGCCGCACTGCAGCGAGGGGAAGGCAGGGTAGGGCGGTGCGGGGCGGATCGGCAAGGGGGAAGCGGCCTGCCGGCCCGCATGGCTCCTCAGCCTTCGCGCCGCGCCGCCAGCAGGATGATCGACAGGCGCCGGTTCTGCGGGTCGAGCGGCTGGTCGGCGACCAGCGGCTCGGTATCGGCGAGACCGACGACGTTGGCTAGGCGGGTGGGTGCCAGCCCGGCGGCGATCATGGCGAGCCGGGTCGCGTTCGCGCGCTCGGCCGAGAGGATCCAGTTGTCCCGGCCCGAGCCGGCCGGGAACGGGCGCGCGTCCGTGTGGCCGCGGATCGACACCCTGTTCGGCAGGTCGGCGATCGCGCGCGTCACCAGCGCCAGCAGTTCGGCCGTGCGTCCGGGCATCTGGGCGCTGCCGCTCGGGAACATGGAGTAGCGGGCATGGTCGACGATCTGGATGCGCAGTCCCTCCGGCGTGTGGTCGATGCGCACGCTCTCCGACAGCCCGTCGAGTTCCGGCAGCCCGGCCAGCGCCTCGCGCAGTTCCCGCTCCGCCTCCCGGAAGCGCTCCCGCTCGATCTCCTCCTCCCTGGCCGCGGCTTCCCGCGCGCCGTCCTGGTCGGCTCCCGCCGAGGCCGCCTCGTGATCGGCCCTGCGGCTCAGCCGCGACGTGCCGTCGGTCTGGCCGGCCTCGATGGCGTCGGGGTCGCCGCCCAGCTCGCGCGCGAGGCCGGAGGGCACGCCCGGGGCGGCCACCAGCGAGCCGCTGCTGGCCATCGGCCCGTCGACGGAGATGGTCAGGCCGCCCATCACGCCGCCCGAGCCGCTCATGGACACCGAGGCCGCCGTCGTCGGGCTGAAATAGTCGGCGATGCCGCTGCGCTGCTCCTCCGTCGTGGCGCCGAGCAGCCACAGCAGCAGGAAGAACGCCATCATCGCCGTCACGAAGTCGGCATAGGCGACCTTCCAGGCGCCGCCGTGATGGCCGCCATGCGCCTCCTCGACCCTCTTGATGATGATCGGCCGGCGGTTGCCGCCCTCGGGCGCGGCACTCATGACGCCGTCGCCTGGTTCAGGGCGTCCTCCAGATCGCCGAAGCTCGGCTGGATCGGGCTCGGCACGTTGCCGCGCGCGACCTCGACCGAGACCTGCGGCGCGTTGCCGTTGAGGTGGGAGACGATGGCGTCGCGGATCACCGCGTAGAACTGCGCGTCCTCGTCGACGATCTGCCGGTAGCGCGAGGCGAAGGGCCCGACGAGGCCGTAGGACAGGAACACGCCGAGGAACGTGCCGACCAGCGCCCCGCCGATCAGCTTGCCCAGCACGGCCGGCGGCTGGTCGATGCTGGCCATCGTCTTGATGACGCCGAGGACGGCGGCGACGATGCCGAGCGCGGGCAGGCCGTCGGCCATGGACTGCAGGCTGTCGCCCGGGCGCAGCGCCTCGCCGTGATGCTTCTTGAGCTGACGCTCCATCGCCTCGGACACCTGGTGCGGGTCGTCCATCGACATCGAGACCATGCGCAGCATGTCGCAGATGAAGTCGAGGGCGAAGTGGTCGCCGAGGATCTTCGGATAGCGCTTGAAGATGTCGCTGTCGTGGGGCTTCTCGATATGGGGCTCGATCGCGATCATGCCCTTGGACTTCATCGTCCTGGTCAGGACGAACATCAGGCACAGCAGGTCGCGGTAGTCGTCCCGGTTCCATTTCGGTCCCGAGACGACCTGTTTCAGCCCGGCCGCCGCCCCCTTCAGGACCGCCGCCCCGTTGGAGATCAGGAACGCGCCGAGCGCCGCACCCCCGATCATCATCATCTCGAACGGCAGGGCGCCGACGATGATGCTCATCTTGCCTCCGGCGAGGATGTAGCCGCCGAAGACCATGACGAAGATGATGACGATACCGGCGAGCGGAAGCATGGGCTGCCCTGTTCGGGTCCCGTCTCCGGGACGTGCTGCGGGAGGTGGGAGGCATGCTGTAGCCGCCGGCGGTGAAGGAATGGTTTATGGGGCATGGAACCGGCAGTAGGTTCGTTAACCAATTTCGGCCACAATCCCGGCGGTGACCACCGAACGGATCCGCCCCATGCCGACGCTCGCCCAAGCCGCGCTTCGCACCCGCATCCGCGACGACATCGACGACACCATCGACCGCGAGGACCGCGCGGCGATCCTCGCGGACTGCCTGATCTCCCGCCTGATCGAGGTGACCTTGAAGGATCGGCGCGACTATCTCGCCTATATCGAGAACGAGATCGCGGGGGCGTTCGGAAGCGGACAGGACCAGGCGGTCCGCCGTGCCGTCGCATCCCGCCGGCGCGAGGTCCTTCACTTCGCGATCCGCGACGAGCTGATGGTCACCGGCATGGACCAGGCCTTGTGGCGCAGCACGATGGACCGGATCAGCGACGTGGCCGACGAAGCCTTCACGCCCGAGACGCTGGAGCGGTTCCTCGCGATCTGCGAGCGCCGCGGCTGGGAACCCCCGGTGACCTTCGGCCGGGACTGAGGCCTCGGCCGGTATCGACGCCTGCGCCCGGCTGGAGCGTCGGGCATGCCGATGTCTTCTTTTTGTTACACCGTGGAGCCGCCCGGTGCCCGGCCGGAGCCGGCAATGGCTGAACGGTCGATATCGTACCTCTTAAGCGGCATAACACCTTTCCGGTCCTGCGTAATTACATGAAAATTCAGGTAAGTTCTTGGCGACCGCACGTTCGGAACGTAGACGAACCGTGCCAGCCGCCGGGGAATGCCAGAGATGATTCAGGACGGGACCGACCTCGAAGGCACGCCGATCGCCCTGGTGGATGCGAACCGGCTGTTCCGGGAGGGATTGAAGCGCATACTGGTCGAGCACGGCGCGGCCGTGACCGCCGATGCGGACGAGATCGACGCCGGGCGCCTCAAGCTGCTCGGCCGCCCGGCTCCGAGGCTCGTGATCGCGGATCCCGGCGACCACCGTGAAAGCACCGAGCGCGTGCGCGACATGGTTACCGAGTTCGGCGTGCCGATACTGGTCCTGACCGAGAACTTCCGCATGTCGGCCCTCACGACCATGCTGCAGGCGGGCGCGGCGGGATACCTGCTGAAGTCGGTCTCATCCGAAGCACTGCTCCACTCCGTCCGCCTGGTCCTGCTCGGCGAGAAGGTGTTTCCCAGCAGCCTCGCCCGGCACCTCGTGCCCAACCAGCGCTACCGCCCCGTGCTCGGCGACGGCCGCCTCGGCCGCAGCTTCACGCGCCAGGAACTGGCGGTCCTGTCCGCCCTGCGCGTAGGCAAGAACAACCGCCAGATCGCCTCGACCCTCGGCATCAGCGCCGCGACCGTGCGGATCTACATGAAACGCCTTCTGCGCAAGCTGAACGTGTCGAACCGGACCCAGGCCGCGCTGTGGGCGCTTTCGAACGACGTCGCCGGCGGGATCAGCGTCTCCGAGACCGAGGTGTCCTGACGCTCAGTGCGGTCTCTGGTGCGGCTCGACGCTCTCGAGGATCTGGCTGGCCGCGAACGCGACCAGGCGCCAGTCCTCCGGGCGCGACGTGCCGGCGCGCTCGTCGTTGGGACGGTGGGCGAGCCGCATCGCCTCGAAGATCGCCGCCTGCCCGTAAAGTCGGACGAACCGCTGGGCGGTGGTCCAGATCTCGCGGTTCTCCATGGTCCCCTCCTGCACGGGCCGCGCCGCCCGATCGACTGCGCCCGATGGACTGCGAGGGAAACGGAGCGACGTGCCCCCGGTTCCACCGGCGGCACCTGTTCTGACGATCCTGTCCCGCGAGGTGCACGGCACCGGCGCAGGGCGCGCCTATCCGAACGGAAGGGGTGGTTGCACCCCGTGCGCGTGCGGACGGGGTGGGTCGCGTGGCAGTGGTGCAGGCGCGTGGGCCGCCGGTGCAGACCCTTTGCGCGGCTTGGACGGACTATGCCGCGCGGCTAGTCTCGGCTGGTCGTGAACCGCATGGACGTGCGCCGAATCCCCGAGCCGCTCCGCCCCAAGAGCTAGATGCAGCGAATACGTGACGCCGGGCTGAGACGCCTGCTGAAAGAATGCCTCCTCGCCCTCGGCTGCCGCGGTCCGCGGCCGGCGCTCACCAATCTGTTGGTGCTGGTCGCGCTGAGCGTTCTGGGCTGGCTCGCCCTCTGGTTCGCCGCGGCCGCCACGCTCCGTCTCCTGGCCTAGTCACGCCGGCCCCCGGGCGTAGTCACACCACCGACAGCATCAGCATGTCGGGTCGGGCCAGCAGCTCCGCGACCACCTCGAGGCCGCGGGCGAGTTCGGCCCGGCTGGCGGGAGCGGTCACGTTGACCCTGACCGCGTGGGGGGCGGGCGACCGGCCGACCACGAAGGCGTCCGCCATCGCCGCCTTCACGCCACGGCGCAGCAGCGCGCGTCCGAACTCCTCGCGCCGCCACGGTTCGGGCAGGCCGAGCCACAGATGGGGGGCGGTGGCAGGCGTGCCCTCCGCTATGGGGCCGAGGATCTCCGCCGCGAGCGCCTGGCGGGCCTGCGTCTCCCGGCGTTGCGCCTCCGCCACCCGTTCGGCGGTGCCGTCCTCGATCCAGGTCCGCGCTACCTCCCCGGCCAGCGGGGACGCCATCCAGGACAGCGACCGCATCACCTGTTCGACCCGTGCCACCAGGGCCTCCGGCGCGGTCAGGAACCCGATCCTGAGCCCGGGCGCCAGCGACTTCGACAGGCTGGTGACGTGGATGGTCTGCCCGGGTGCGAGCGCCGCCAGGGCCGGCGGCGGGTCGTCCAGCATGCAGCCGAAGACGTCGTCCTCGACGATCGTAACCTCGTGCTCGCGGGCGATGCCGGCGATCCGGCGGCGGCGCTCCTCCGGCATCGTGGCGAGCGTCGGATTGTGCAGGTTGGGCATCACGTACAATGCCCGCGGCCGGTGGGCCCTGCACGCCGCCTCGAACGCGTCGGGCACCAGCCCGTCCCCGTCGGTCGCGACCGGCTGCAGGCGCAGCCCGAACGTCCCCGCCAGGGCCTTCACCCCCGGATAGGTCAGGCTCTCGACCAGCACCGTGTCGCCGGCCGCCGCGACCGCCAGCAGGCCGAGCGAGATCCCGCTCTGCCCGCCGCTCGTCACGATGACGCGCTCGGCCGCGGCCGAGATGCCGGCCCGCGCCAGCCAGCGCGCGCCCGCCTCGCGCTGGGCGCGCATGCCGGCATGGGCGTGGTAGCGCAGGGTCCGCTCGACCTGCATCTCGCCGGCGAGCCGACGCAGCGTGCGCTCGACCGGTTCCGCCAGCAGGCCGAGCGACGGCTGGTCGATGGAAAGGTCGAGGATCTCCGGCGTCGCACGGTCTTCGACCTCCTGGCGCCGGGGCGTCGGCGCCTGCCCGCGCACGAAGGTGCCCCGTCCGACCTCGCCGCCGATCAGGCCGCGCCGCTCGGCCTCCGCATAGGCGCGGGTCACGGTGCCGACCGTCACGCCGAGCCGCCAGGCGAGGTCGCGATGGGTCGGCAGCCGGGTACCGGGCGCCAGCCGTCCCGCGGCGACGTCCTCCGCGATCGCGTCGGCGATCGCGCGGTAGCGCGGGCCGGGATGGCCGGCGATCTCGGGTCTCCAACTTGTCATGGTGACAATGTAGGGATTGAACACCACCATCGGCAAGCGTTAAACAAATTGTTACCATAACGAAGGCCCCAATGGGCCGGAGTGAAGGAGGATTGTATGCGTACAATTCACATGAGCCCTCGGACGCGTGCCGTCGGCAGGGTGGGAAGCCGGAACCTGTTCGGTACCCTTCTGCAGGTCTGGCTCGAGCGGCGGCGCCAGCGCACGATGCTCGCGCGGCTCGATGCGCACCTGCTCGACGACATCGGCCTTTCGGGCGAGGATGTCGCGCGGGAGATCGCCAAGCCGTTTTGGCGCCCCTGACAACCGATGTGGGGATCGATGGACCGGGAACCGGCAGTGACCGTCGCCTATGGGCGTGAGCCCAGCCTCGACGCCGACGCCTTCATCGACCTGCTCGAGCGCTCGGGCCTGGCGGAGCGTCGGCCCGTCGGCGACCGGCTGCGGATCGAGGCCATGCTCGCGAACGCCGGCCTGATCGTGACGGCGCGCGCGGCCGGGCTGCTGGTGGGCGTCGCGCGGGCGGTCACCGATTTCAGCTATTGCTGCTACCTTTCCGACCTTGCCGTCGACCGCGCGTGGCAGGGGCGCGGTGTCGGCAGGGGATTGCTGCGCGTGGTCCGGCGCGAGGCGGGAGGGCCCGGTGTCCGCTGCATCCTGCTCTCCGCTCCCGGCGCGGTCGGCTTCTACGAGAGGGCCGGCCTGATGCGGCACGCGCAGTGCTTCGACTTCACCGATACGCCGCTCGACTGAGGGCGGCCAGTCACGGGGGACAGGGCCGATGCGCCTTCCGATCTACCAGGTCGACGCCTTCACCGACAGGCTCTTCACCGGCAATCCCGCGGCGGTCGTCCCGCTCCGGGAGTGGCTGCCGGACGACGTGCTGCTGGCGATCGCGGTCGAGAACAACCTGTCCGAGACCGCCTACGTCGTGCCGCAGGGCGACGGCTGGGAACTGCGCTGGTTCGCCCCGAACGAGGAGGTCGACCTGTGCGGCCACGCCACGCTGGCGACCGCCTACGTGCTGGCGGGCGTCCTGGGGGTCGGGGGCGACCGGCTCCGTTTCTCCACCCGCAAGGCCGGTACGCTCACCGTCACCCGCGAGGGCGACCGCTACACGCTGGACCTCCCGGCCCGGCCCGGCGAGGAGGCGCCGGTCGATGCGAAGCTGCTGGCCGCGCTGGATCTCCCGGAGGGGGTCGAGGCGCGTCTGTCGCGCGACTACATGCTGGTCGTCCCCGACGCCGCCGCCGTCCGCTCCATCGTTCCCAACGAGGGCCGGCTGGCCGAGACCGGCTGGTACGGCATCATCGTGACCGCGCCTGGCGACGAGGAGGGCGTCGACTTCGTCTCGCGCTTCTTCTCGCCGTCCATGGGCATCACGGAAGATCCCGTGACCGGCTCCTCGCATTGCACCCTCGCGCCCTACTGGGCGCGGCGGCTCGGCCGGACGGAACTGCACGCGCGCCAGGTGTCTCCCCGCGGCGGCACGCTCGACTGCCGGCTCGCGGGCGACCGGGTCCTGGTCTCCGGGCAGGCGGTGCTGTACCTGGAAGGCTCGATCCAGGTCTGAGCCGCCCAGGTCTGAGCCGCCCGGGTCTGCGCGCGCGTCGGCTCAGGCGAAGAAGAACCAGTCCTCCTGGAGGCCGGCCGCGGCGACGCCGCGCAGCGTCAGCGTATTGGCGCCGAGGCTCAGCACCGCGTCGCCGTCGACGTCCCCGAGGCCGAGATCGGCCAGGGCGTCGATGCCCGCGCCGCGGAAGAACACGCGGTCGCCCTCGGAGAGGTCGGTGATCTCGTCCCGGCCCCAGTCCGGGCCGAAGGTAAAGCCGTCCCCGCCGCCGCCGCCGGTCAGCTCGTCGTCGCCCCGCCCGCCGGCGATCCAGTCGCCGCCGTCCCCGCCGTCGAGCGTGTCGTTGCCGTCGGCGCCGAACAGCAGGTCGCCGCCGCCGCCGCCCAGGAGCAGGTCGTCGCCGGCGCCTGCATACAGGAAATCGTCGCCCGCGGCCTCCTCCGTGCGGTAGAGGTGGATCGCCGCCGGCACCGGCCCGAGCGAGCCGCCGGACGACACTGCGACCGTGGTCCCTTCCACGGCCACCTGGGCGCCGAAGCCGCTGCCCGAGGCCGGATCGGACTCGGTCAGGATCTCCAGCAGGTTCTCGCCTTCGGCATCGAAGACGTAGACGGCACCGAAGCCCTGCGGTTCGCCGACGCTGCTCTGCTGGTCGCCGATCACGATGCGCTCCCCGCTCAGGGCCACGGCCGCGCCGAAGTTACCGGGGAAGAAGTTGCTGTAGTCCGGATCCGGTGCCGGGTGCTCGATCGTCCGCACCAGTTCGCCGGAAGAAGCATCGAAGAGATAGGCGCGACCGGTGTCTCCTTCGTTCGGCGAGCCGACCAGGACGCGGTCGCCGGAGACCGCGACGTCGGTCGCGAAGTAGCGTGCCTCGATCCCGGCGGGCATCTCGATCGTCTGCCGCAGTTCCCCGGTCAGGCCGTCGTACAGAAATACCCTGCCGTAGTCGGCCGGTGCTCCGAACTCGGAATAGTTGACGCCGATGGCCAGGGTGGCGCCATCCACCGCGAGCGATATGTCGTTCACCTGGAGGTTCGGACCGCCAGGGAACTCGATGGTGGTCCTCAAGGAGCCTGTTTCGGGATCGTACAGGTTGACGCTACGTCCGACCCCGGAGCCGGGGCTGGTGAGGAAATCGGCGGTGGCGATCACCTCGGTGCCGACCGCGATCTCCTGGTCCAGCACGAAGTTCTGCAGGAACGGATCGGCGATCGGATCCAGTTCCGGTCCGACGAGGGTTTCGAACAGTCGGAGGCCGGGCCCGTCCCCGTACAGCCGGTCATCGCCGTCGCCCGCGATCAGCCGGTCGTCGCCGGCCCGTCCGAACACCGCGTCGTCGCCGGACCCGCCGTCGAGCCGGTCGTCGCCGGGACCGCCGTCGACGAAGTCGTCCCCGTCATAGCCGATCACCCAGTCGTCGCCGCCGAAGCCGAGCAGCACGTCGCCGTCGGCCCAGCCCGCCACCATGTCGTCGCCGAGGCCGCTATTGGCGATGTCGGCGCCCGGGCCGCCGGACAGGTAGTCGTCGTCCTCCTGGCCGTGGAGCAGGTCCCGGCCCGGCCCGCCCCAGAGGGCGTCCGCGCCCGCCAGCCCCCGGATCACGTCGTTGCCGGCCAGCCCGTAGATGCGGTCGGTGCCGGCGGTGCCGGCCAGGTCGTCGTTGCCCTCCGTTCCCGTGACGGAGTTGGCGGTCCCGTGCGTGCTCATAGGGCTGCCTCCGGCTAGCTGGTCGCCACGGCGGATGCTACCCGATAGGATCGGCGCCCGGGCGCTCTCGGGCAGGATATGCCCACTGGCCAGCACCCCGCCGGGACATGGGGCCGGAGCATGGGGCCGGGCATGGACTTGCTCCGGCGGGCATCCGCGGGCAGGCTGGCGTGTCTCGATCGCGACGGGTTGAAGAGGGCGGGGATATGCAGCAGCGGTACTTCGAGGATTTTCGGGCCGGCGACCGGTTCGAGACACCGGGCACGACCTTGACGGAAGCCCAGATCGTCGACTTCGCGCTCACCTACGACCCGCAGCCCTTCCACCGGGACAAGGTCGCGGCGGAGAACTCGCTCTATGGCGGGCTGATCGCCAGCGGCTTCCAGACCATGGCCCTCGTGTTCCGCCTGTTCATGGATACCGGCGTCCTTGCCGCCTGCAATCTCGGCGGGACCGCGGGCGAGATGCGCTGGCTGCGGCCCGTCCGTCCCGGCGACACCCTGCGCGTCGCGGTCGAGGTGGTGTCGGTCGAACCGTCGAGGAGCCGCGAAGACCGCGGCCGCATCCGGTTCGCCTATACCGGTCTCAATCAGGACGGCGAGCCGGTGCTGACCATGACCCTCGATCACATAGTCGCGCGCCGCCGCCCCGAGACCCCGGACGCCTGACGTCTCGCATATGCGAGAAGTTTTACTGGTCATTTAGCCATTTACTGCCTTCTCGACCTGATGTGTACTGGACTCTTGTGAAATGGGGACCAGACGACCGGCGGCATGGCCGAATTTCCGACACCCGAGATCTCCGTCGTCTACGAGCTCCACACCCGGGACGGGGACGGCTGGACGCTGGCGGCGGAGGCGTGCGACCCGGACAGCCTCGTGCGCATGGCGGCGGGCGTCCTGCGCGACGGGGCGAAGGGTGGCGGGCGTGTCGTCCGGTGCTGGCGGTTTCCCGAATACGACCACGCCGAGCGGACGGTGCTGCACGCCTGGCCGCGGGCGGCTGCCGGCGAGGCCGTGTCCGGCCGGGACGGCGGGGCCGAGGGTGCGGCGCCCTGCCTGTCCGTCGACGACCTCTACGCCGAGCCGGCCCGCGCCGCCATCGCGGTCCATCTCGCGCGGTTCCTGGAGCCCCGCCGCCTGACGCCGGTCGAACTGCTCCACTCCACCCGGAGCGCCGGGGAGCTGACGACCCATCACGCCATGCTCGAGGGCGCCGTCCAGCGCGCCGCCATGTCCCAGGTCGCCGGCACCGGCATGCGGGCGAATCGCCGGCAGCTCGAGCTGATGGACCTCGTCCATGCGGCGTTCGCCCGGCTGAGCGCGATAGAGCGGCAGACGCCGCTCACCGCGGTCGAGGGGCGCGGGCTGGCCGCGGTCGCGGCGGGGATCGAGGCGTCCTGCGGGGCGCAGGCGCCTTTCCACCTGATGCGCGCGCTGGCGGCCCATCTGGGCGATGCGCCGACCTGGACGGCCAAGCTCGGCCGGATCGGCGATCTGGTCGGGGACGGGCTCGCCGTGCGCCACTACCGGCTGCTCGACACGGTCGCGGCCGAGATCGTGCGGTCGCCCGCCGCCCTGCGCGAGCTGGCGGGTGCGCAGCGCGCCGAGGCGGTGCTGGCGACCCTGGTCGCGCTGCACGCCGGCCGGCCGCCCGGTCCGCCGGGCGGCGACGCGGCGGCACTGGCGCGGTTCGCGGCGATGGTCGGGGCGGGGCTCGCCCCCAGGACCCGCACGGGCCTGCGCCTGCGCCTGCTGGAGGAGCTGCATCGGCCGACCCAGCTGCGCCCCGGCGAGGACCTGTTCCAGGAGCTGGACGCCCTCGACGGCCTTGCCCGGTCGATGGCCGAGCACAGCCCGGCCCTGGCCCGCGACGAGGAGATCCGCGAGGCGATCGAGCTGCGCGCCGGCCGGGCGTTGCAGAGCGACCGCCTCGACGCCACCCTCGCGCCGGCCCGGCTCGCCGCCGACCGCCTCGACCGTTTCGCGCGCCTGATCGCGCGGACGCCGGGGGAGGCCAATCGGCGGCGCCTGCGCGCGCTGCTGGAGGGCGGGGTGCCCGCGCGCGTCCTGATGCGCGAGCTGGTGCCGGACGGCCCGTCCCGCGCCGACGGCGTGCCGGCCCTGGCTGGCGTCCTGCACCGGCTGGAGGAGGCCGGCATCGGCCCGGGGCAGGGCGGGGCGCTGGCCCGCGAGGTCGAGGACGCGCTGCTCGACGTCCTGCGCCGCGACGTCCTCGGCGTGCGCCGCCCGCTTGCCGACCGCGTCGACCACCTCGTCCGCACCTGCGCCAAAGTGCCGCTGGCGCCGGGGCGATGCCGCGACTTCGTCGCCGACGTGCTGCGCCGCGCACTCGCCGCACCCGACTTCGCGGACGCCTACCGCCAGCGTTTCGGCGAGGCCGAGGGCCGCGACGCGCTGCTCAGGCTCCAGCGGCTGCTGGTCGCGGCCGGAGCCTGCGAACCGGCGGGTGAAACGGGCGGTTGAGCGCCCGACCGGATTATAAACTTCTTTATAATTTGACTTTCCTAGGGGGCTACCTAGTATCGGCGGCGGGCCACGACCCCCCACCGGGTCGCACTATTCTGGAAGGAATAGCTTATGAAGCCGAATACGCGGCCTCGCACCCCCAATTTTTCCTCTGGTCCTTGCGCGAAGCGTCCCGGCTGGACGATCGAGGCGCTCTCCGACGCCCTCGTCGGCCGCTCCCACCGTTCGAAGGAGGGCAAGGCCAAGCTCGCCGAGGTGATCGACCTCAGCCGCTCGATCCTCGGCCTTCCCGCGACGCACCGTCTCGGCATCGTCCCCGCCTCCGACACCGGCGCGGTCGAGATGGCGCTGTGGTCGCTGCTCGGCGCCCGCCCGGTGACCATGCTGGCCTGGGAGAGCTTCGGCAAGGACTGGGTCACCGACGTCGTCAAGCAGCTCCGCCTGCAGGACGCGACGGTGCTCCAGGCGCCCTACGGCGAACTGCCCGACCTCTCCGGGGTCGATTTCTCCCATGACGTCGTCTTCACCTGGAACGGCACGACGTCGGGCGCGCGGGTGCCCGACGGCGGCTGGATACCCGACGACCGCGAAGGGCTGACCATCTGCGACGCGACCTCGGCCGCGTTCGCGATGGACCTGCCCTGGGACAAGCTCGACGTCGTCACCTGGTCCTGGCAGAAGGTGCTCGGCGGCGAGGGGCAGCACGGCATGCTCGTGCTCGGGCCGCGCGCGGTCGCCCGCCTCGAAAGCCACAAGCCCGCCTGGCCGATGCCCAAGCTGTTCCGCATGACCAAGGACGGCAAGCTGAACGAAGGCATCTTCAAGGGCGAGACGATCAACACGCCGTCCATGATCGCCGTCGAGGACGCGATCGACGGGCTGAACTGGGCCCGTTCCATCGGCGGCCTCGACGCGCTGATCGCGCGCTCGGAGGCGAACCTCGCCGCCGTGTCGGCCTGGGTCGCGCGCTCTCCCTGGGCCGGGTTCCTGGCCAAGGACCCGGCGACGCGGTCCTGCACCTCGATCTGCCTCGAGTTCGTCGATCCCGAGGTGACGCGGCTGGCGCCCGAGGCCCGGGCCGAGCTGGCGAAGAAGGTGGCCTCGATCCTGGAGAAGGAAGGGGTCGCCAAGGACATCGGCTCCTACCGCGACGCGCCGCCGGGTCTGCGCATCTGGGGCGGCGCCACCATCGACACCGCCGACGTCGAGGCGCTGCTGCCCTGGCTCGACTGGGCCTACGCCGCCGCCAAGGCCGAGATCGCGAAAGCGGCCTGACGCTTCCCATCCCCGACTTACGGTCCCGGTACCGCCGCCGCCGCTTCGGCGGCGGCTTCGGCACCGCCACGCCTGGAGGCGATACCCATGCCCAAGGTTCTCATTTCCGACAATCTGAGCCCCCGCGCCGTCGAGATCTTCAAGGAGCGCGGCGTCGAGGTCGACATCAGGACCGGCCTGAAGCCGGACGAGCTGAAGGCGATCATCGGCGAGTACGACGGCCTCGCGATCCGGTCCGCGACCAAGGTCACGAAGGACGTGCTCGAAGCCGCGCCGCGCCTGCGCGTCGTCGGGCGCGCCGGCATCGGCGTCGACAACGTCGACATTCCCGCCGCGACCCAGCGCGGCGTGGTCGTGATGAACACGCCGTTCGGCAACTCGATCACCACGGCCGAGCACGCGGTCGCGATGATGTTCGCGCTGGCGCGCGACATCCCGCAGGCCAACGCCTCGACCCACGCCGGCAAGTGGGAGAAGAACCGCTTCATGGGCGTCGAGCTGACCGGCAAGACGCTCGGCATCGTCGGTTGCGGCAACATCGGCTCGATCGTCGCCGAGCGCGCGCTCGGCCTGAGGATGAGGGTGGTGGCGTTCGACCCGTTCCTGTCGCTGGACCGGGCCGCCGATCTCGGCGTCGAGAAGGTGGACTTGGACGAGCTGCTGGCGCGCGCCGACTTCATCACGCTGCACACGCCCAAGACCGAGAGCACGAAGAACCTGCTCAACGCCGCGACGCTGGCGAAGTGCCGGCCGGGCGTGCGCATCATCAACTGCGCGCGCGGCGGGCTGATCGTCGAGGCGGACCTGAAGGCGGCGCTCGAGAGCGGGCACGTCGCCGGCGCCGCCCTCGACGTCTTCGATGTCGAGCCCGCGAAGGAGAACCCGCTGTTCGGCATGGAGCAGGTGATCTGCACGCCGCATCTCGGCGCCTCCACGACCGAGGCGCAGGAGAACGTGGCCCTGCAGGTGGCCGAGCAGATGTCGGACTTCCTGGTCATGGGCGCCGTCACCAACGCGCTGAACGCGCCCTCGGTGTCGGCCGAGGACGCGCCGAAGCTGAAGCCCTACATGAAGCTGGCCGAGCAGCTCGGCAGCTTCGCCGGCCAGATCACCGAGAGCGGCCTGACCTCGGTGGAGATCGAGTACGAGGGTGCGGTGGCGGAGCTCAACGTGAAGCCGCTGACGCAAATCGTGCTGATGGGCCTGCTGCGCCCGCTGCTCGACAGCGTCAACATGGTCAACGCCCCGGTGATCGCCCGCGAGCGCGACATCCGCATCTCCGAGACGAAGCGCGAGGGGACGGCCGACTACCAGACCGTCATCCGCCTGACCGTCGGCACCGACCAGCGCAGCCGCTCGCTGACCGGCACGCTGTTCGGCGGCGACAAGCCCCGCATCGTCGGCATCGAGGAGGTGCCGATCGAGGCCGAGCTGTCGGCGCACATGCTGTTCATCCGCAACGAGGACAAGCCCGGCTTCATCGGCAAGCTCGGCACCGCGCTGGGCGAGGCGGGCGTCAACATCGCGACCTTCCATCTCGGCCGCACGGCGCCGGGCGAGACGGCGATCGCGCTGGTCTCGGTCGACCAGAAGATCGCGGGCGGCCTGCTCGAAAGGGTCTCGACCCTGCCCAGCGTCGTGACCGCCAAGGCGCTGACGTTCTGAGCCTGCGGGTCCGCGGCGGAGGTTCGCACCGGGCAGCGCCCGGTCGCCTCCGCCGCGGTCCGGCCGCGGTCCGGCCGCGGTCCGGTGGTCCGGTGGCGGGGGGTCAGGAGGCGAAGCCGAACTGCCAGACCGCCACGGGCACCGCCAGCAGCAGGATCAGCGAAAACAGGACGAGCCCGCCGTCCCGGGTCAGCAGCCCGGCCGCGAAGAACGCGATCACGGCCGAGGCGATGGACCCCGAGGTCGGGATCACTTCCATGAACGGCATGAACAGCGTGAGCGCGAGGATCAGGCCCAGCGGCAGGTAGAGCCACGGCCGATGCAGAAGGAAGGTCAGTCGCGCCTTCAGGAATCGCTCCACGAACGCCACGGGCCGGCGCAGCCAGCCGATCCCCTTGCACAGCTTCTGCGTGGACATGCGCCGGCGGGTGATGAACCGGGGCAGCCAAATGCATTCCCGTCCGAGGATCATCTGCAGGACCAGGATGAACACGATCGCCGCGACCGTCGCCGTGATGCCGGGGATCGCGCTGGCCGGCGAGGTGGATATCAGCGCGAAGATCAGCATCAGCGCCGCGAACGACTTGCGGCCGAGCTTCTCGACCACCTCCTGCACGGTGATGCTGTCGTCGTGCGCGGCGCCCTCCAGTCGGTCCAGGACGTCGCTCAATGCGTGGTTCCGCTCTTCGGTCATGCTCGTTCTCCTGCGGTCGCCGCTCTGTCGGCCGACTACGGCACCAATCCGGGAACCCCGGTCGAGGTTCCGTGCGGCGGGGCCGGGCGCATGAGTCGCGCGCGACGGCGTGAGAACCGCCCGCTTGGTTCCGGTTCGGAAATCGGCTCCAATACGCTCGGGAAGCCGGCTGCGGAAGGGTACCCGGAGTGACGTTCGAGATCCTGGCCCTGTTTCTGGGCTACGCGGTGCCGATGGTGATCAGCCCGGGCCCGGGCAACACGATCCTGGCCGCCTCGGGAGGCCGGTTCGGCGTTCACGGGTCGGTGCCGTTCTGGGCCGGGTTCGAGACCGGCAACCTGGTCCTCTGCCTCGTCTACGGTTTCGGCCTCGGCGAGGTGTTCGAGCAGAACCCGCAGGTCTACGCGGTCCTGAAATGGGCCGGCATCGCCTATGTCCTGTACCTCGCCTGGAGCTTCTTCAAGGCGGGGCCGGTCTCCGCCGGGGACGACGTGCAGCCCCTGGGCTTCGCCGACGGCTTCGCCTCGGTCTGCTTCAACCCGAAGATCCATTCGACGATCCTCGTGATGTTCTCCCAGTTCCTGAACCCGGACGCTGCCGTCCCGGCGCAGGTCGCCCGGATCACTGCCGTGTTCCTGCTCGTCTGCCTGCTGTGCCATTGGGTGTGGATCTATGGCGGGCAGGTCGTCTTCCGCCGTTTCACCGGCGCCGCGGCGCTGCGGGTCCAGGCCTATGTCTTCGGCGGCTGCATGGTCCTGGTCGCCGCCTACATGGCCCTCGTCTGAGGCGTCGGCCGTCCCGTGCCCGCCCGGGAAACTCGACCTGCCATGCCCCTGCCCATGTCCCCGCCCATGTCCCCGCGCGAGACGACCTCCCGGATCCGCGGCAGCCAGTCGTCCTCGACCGGCAGGCCGAAGGTCCCGGCCAGGCAATCCGCGACCTGCCCGGCCGTCAGGAGCCGGCGATCCACGACCCCGTCCGCCCCGCGTATGGTCAGGCGGTTGCCCAGCAGCGCGAGCCGCGCCTCGGGCGTCGTCCGCGCGACCAGCAGCTCGTTGCGGAACAGGGAGCGGGGATGCGTGGAGGTGAGCCAGTTCGGCGCCTCGTAATCCACGTCGAGCTGCGGTTCCGCGTAGAGCCGGTAGACCGGTGCCCATTCGCCGCCGATATGCGCCTCCAGCAGCAGCCCGCCGCCGTCGGGCGTCAGGCGGAAGGCCCCGTGCCGGGTCTGCTGCGGCTCCCGGTCGCGCAGGCGCAGCGGCGAGGTCGGGACGCAGCTGCCGAAGCCGACGTCCACCAGCCACGCCTCGCCCGCGAGCGCGACCCGCAGCGCCATGTGCGTGCGCGGGCCGGGCGGCGCATGGGGCGGCATCATCCAGCGCACGCGCGCGGCCAGGCCCTCGACCTCGAAGCCGAGCGCGCGCAGGACCCGCTTGAACAGCCCGTTCTGCTCGAAGCAGTAGCCGCCGCGGCGCCGGCCGATCAGCTTCGCCTCGAGCGCCGCCGGGGCCAGGTCGACCCCGCGGCCGAGCAGGACGTCGATCGCCTCGAAAGGGATGGCGGCGGCGTGACGCTCCAGCAGGGCGCCCAGGGTCGCGAGCGTCGGCGCCCGCGATCCGTCATGGCCGATGCGCGCGCAGTAGGCGTCGAGATCGACGGGGGGATGGCTCGCCATGCCCTTCACCGTCCCGTGCCGTAGACGGCGTCCCGGACATCGGTCGCGAACGCGCCGGCCATGCCCTCGAACGTCGTGTTCGTGAGGGCGACGACGGTGAGGCCGAGGACGGGGTCCACGAACCAGCTGTGGCCGTAGGCGCCGCTCCATTGCATCGTTCCCGGCGACTGCGGCGTGGCGGCCGCGGCGGGGTCGGCGAGCACGGCGCCGCCATAGCCGAAGCCCCAGCCCGGCCCCAGCGTCCGGGCTTCCGGCCCGACCTGCAGGGAGGTCATCCGCCGCACCGTCTCGCGCTCCAGGAAGTCGCCGCGGGCGTGCAGGACGTCCAGCAGCTTCAGCACGTCGCCCGCCGTGCCGGCCATCCCGGCCCCGCCCGAGGGATAGGCGCGCGGGTCGAACAGGCGCCGGGGCGCGAAGGTGACCGCGGCCCCGTTGAAGGCGACGACCTGCTCCTCGCCCATGCGGACGGGCTCGGGCGTCCCGTCGCCGTAATGGGCTACCAGCCGGGCGGGGTCGGCCACCGCGAAATCGGTGTCGGCCATGGCCAGGGGATTGCCGACCAGCCGGCGCACCGCTTCGGGAAGAGGCACGCCGGCGGCCTCGGCGATCACGGCGCCCAGGACGTCGATCGACAGGGAATACCCCCACGCGGTCCCGGGCGGGTAGAGCAGGGGGGCGGCGGCGAGGCGGCGCAGGTTCTCGCCCAGGCTGGGACCGGGACGGTCCAGCCCGCTCGAGACGCCGAGCCGGCGGTACGGGCTGTCCTCGGGCTCCATGAAGTCGTAGGACAGGCCGGCCGTATGGGTCAGCAGGTGGTGCGGCGTGATGGTCGGGGCGGTGCCGGCCGTGGTCCGGGGCCGGAAGTCGGGCAGCCACCTCGTCACGGGCTCGTCGAGCCGGAGGAGGCCCCGTTCGACCAGCCGCATCGCCGCGGCGGTCACGATGGGCTTCGCGACCGAGGCCAGCAGGAAGATGGCGTCCTCGGTCATCGGCCGGCCGGCCTCGCGGTCGGCGAGACCGGCGGCTCGGCGATGGACGACGTCGCCGTCGCGGGCGACCAGCACGACCGTGCCGACGATGCGCTTCTCGGCGAGCGCCCGGTCGATGGCGGCGTCCAGCCTCGCGGCGGCGGCAGGGGCGGGGATGGGATCGTACATGGAAGGGGCCCTTTCGGCTCGGTGCGTTCGCAGCGAGAATTCGGCCGCCGCACGCCCGGGCGCAATCTGTCGGCCCCGTATGCGGGGTATACGTTTTGGTATGAACGGCCTTCAGCCGGGGTTCAGCGCCCCGGCGCGCGCCTTCAGTTCGGCGGCCGCGAAGTCGATGAAGGCACGGATGCGGGGCGTTGCGCGCAGGTCGGCATGCACGCCCAGCCTGACGGCCCGCACCGGGCCCGGCAACGGTGCCGGGACGTGCACCAGGCGCGGCCGGGCGTCGCCCATGACCCGCGGAAGGACGGCCAGCGCGTGCCCCGCCTCGGCAGCGGCCAGATGCGCCGACAGGCCGTTGGCCCGCAGCACGGTCCGCGCGGCGGGGGCGAGCGCCCTCAGCCAGTCCACGAACACGACGCGCCCGGCCCCCTCGTGCAGGGCGGCGACGGCGTGGCCGGCACAGCCGGCGTCGAAATCGGGCGGCCCGTGGGCCTCCAGGTAGCCGGGCGACGCATAGAGCCCGTAGGCCACGTCCGCGACCTTGCGCTCCACCTGGTCCTCCTGCCCCGAAGAGCCGAAGCGGAACGCGACGTCGGCCTCGCGGCGCGACAGGTTGAACAGCCGCCAGTCGTTCAGCAGCTCGACCGTGACCGAGGGATGCCGGGCGCCGAAGCCGGCGGCGACCGGCGCCACGACCCAGTCGCCCAGCCAGTCGAGGCTGGTGACCGTGATCGCGCCCTGCAGGCCGGTGTCGCGCGCCGCGATCCGCCGCTCGACCGTCAGCGCGCCGTCCTCCATGCGCTCCAGGCTCTCGACCAGGCCGACGCATAGCGGCGTTGGCGTCAGGCCGCCCGCCTGCCGGTCGAACAGCCTGACGCCGCTCCGCCGCTCCAGGGCCTGCAAACGGCGGCTCACCGTCGGCTGGGTCGAGCGCAGCGCCCGGGCGGCGGCGCTGACCGAGCCGTGGCGCGCGATCGCGAGCGCGATCCTCATGTCGTCCCAATCCATCCCGGATGCGCTCCACGGCTGCCCGGCCATACGGTTTTGCATGTATGGCAGTGGATCGCTGCGGGGGTCAACGTCCGGCGTCGCGGCCTATTTCCGTTGCCCTGCCCGGGCTATTCGTTTAACACACCGCCCCGTATGTCCACCGAGCCGAGGCCGCAGCCGGCCATGACCGAAACGACCGACCGGGGCCTGCTGCCCGCCGGACTGCCCGACCTGCTTCCGCCCGACGCCGCCCATGAGGCGGGCATCGTCGAGCGGCTGGTGGCGGCGTTCGCGCGCCACGGCTACGAGCGGGTCAAGCCGCCGCTGATCGAGTTCGAGACGAGCCTGCTGTCCGGCTCGGGCAAGGGCATGGCGACGCAGAGCTTCCGCCTGATGGACCCGGTCTCGCAGAGCATGCTGGCGCTGCGGCCGGACATCACGCTCCAGGTCGCGCGCATCGCGACGACGCGGCTGCGCAACGAGGCGCGTCCCCTGCGGCTCAGCTATGCCGGCCAAGTGCTGCGGGTGAAGGGCACCCAGCTCCGCCCCGAGCGCCAGTTCGGCCAGGTCGGCGTCGAGCTGATCGGCGCCTTCCAGCCCGCCGCGGACGCCGAGGTCGTGCTGCTCGCCGCCGATGCGCTGCGTGCGGTCGGCGTCGCCGGCCTCTCCGTCGACCTCACCGTGCCGACCCTGGTCCCCTCGCTGTGCCGGGCGATGGCGCTCGACGAGGAGGAGACGCGCTACCTGCGCGCGGCCCTCGACCGCAAGGACGCGTCCGCCGTCGCCGCCGTCGGCAGCCCGGCCGCCGAGCTGGCGCTGGCGCTGATGGCCGCCAGCGGCCCGGCCGACCGCGCGCTGGAGCGGCTTTCGAAGATCGCGCTGCCGGAAGCGGCGAAGGCCGACCACGTCCGCCTGGAGACGGTGATCGGGCTGCTGCGCACGGCCGACCCGGAACTGAAGCTGACCGTCGACCCGGTCGAGCACCGCGGCTTCGAGTACCAGACCGGCGTCAGCTTCACCCTGTTCGCCCGCGGCGTGCGCGGCGAGCTCGGCCGCGGCGGCCGCTACCGGGCCGGCGCTTTGGGGGGGCTTGCCGGCGGGCCGCCCCAGGGCGAGCCGTCGACCGGCTTCACCCTCTATCTCGACACGGTCCTGCGCGCGGTCCCCGGCCCCCGGCCGTCGGCGCGCGTCTTCCTGCCCTTCGGCACCCCGGCCGCGGACGGGCACCGCCTGCGCGCGGAGGGCTGGGTCACCGTCGCCGGGCTGGAACCGGCGGCCGATGCCGCCGCCGAGGCGCGGCGGCTGTCCTGCACCCATCTGCTGGACGGCGGGCGGGTCGCGGAGCTTCAATGAGACGAGACCCGCCGGGCGCGTCCCGGCGGTATCCTTACGGAGAGTGATCGATGGCGAACGTCGCGGTGGTCGGCGCCCAATGGGGCGACGAGGGCAAGGGCAAGATCGTCGACTGGCTGTCCAGCCGGGCCGACGTGGTCGTGCGCTTCCAGGGCGGCCACAACGCCGGCCATACGCTGGTGATCGGCGACGTCGTCTACAAGCTGAGCCTGCTGCCCTCGGGCGTCGTGCGCCCGGGCAAGCTGAGCGTGATCGGCAACGGCGTCGTCGTCGACCCGTGGGCGCTGCTGGGCGAGATCGACCAGATCCGCGCCAAGGGCGTCGAGGTGACGCCCGAGAGCCTGCTCGTCGCCGAGAACGCCGCCCTGATCCTGCCCGTGCACCAAGCCGTGGACAAGGCGCGCGAGGAGGCGCGCGGCGCCCAGCGCATCGGCACGACCGGCCGCGGCATCGGCCCGGCCTACGAGGACAAGGCCGCGCGCCGGGCGATCCGGCTGTGCGACCTCGCCGACCCGGACGTGCTGGAGGACAAGGTCCGCCAGCTCCTCCACCACCACAACGCCCTGCTGCGCGGCTACGGCGCGCCGGAGATCGACGCCGGCGACCTGCTGGCGCGCCTGGCCGAGGTGGCGCCCCGCATCCTTCCCTATTCGGCGGTCGTGTGGGAGCGGCTGGACCAGCTCCGCCGCGCCGGCAAGCGCATCCTGTTCGAGGGCGCGCAGGGCGCGATGCTCGACGTCGACCACGGCACCTATCCCTACGTGACCTCGTCGAACACCATGGCCGGCAGCGCCGCGGCGGGCAGCGGCACCGGTCCCGGCGCCGTCGGCTACGTGCTCGGCATCACCAAGGCCTACACGACCCGCGTCGGCTCGGGCCCGTTCCCGACCGAGCAGGCGAACGAGATCGGCGAGCTGATCGGCGAGCGCGGCCGCGAGTTCGGGACCGTGACCGGCCGCAAGCGGCGCTGCGGCTGGTTCGACGCGGTCATGGTCCGCCAGGCGATCAAGGTCGGCGGCATCCACGGCATCGCGCTGACCAAGCTCGACGTGCTCGACGGCCTGCCGGAGCTGCAGGTGTGCACCGGCTACCGCCTGGACGGCGAGGTGCTGCACCACCTGCCGGCCGGCCAGTCCGCCCAGGCCCGGGTCGAGCCGGTCTACGAGGCCTTCGAGGGCTGGAGCGAGAGCACGCGCGGTGCTCGCAGCTGGGCCGAGCTGCCGGCGACCGCGATCAAGTACATCCGCCGCATCGAGGAGCTGATCGAGGCTCCGGTGACGCTGCTCTCCACCAGCCCCGAGCGCGACGACACGATCCTGATGCACGACCCGTTCGCGGACTAGGACGCGGGGCCCGGGCCGTCCGGCCGGAACACGGCGGATCGCCAAAGGTCACGAACTGCCCGCTAACACCTCCGGACGGATGACCTGCGCCCGCGGGCCTCGCCGTCTGCACCCTTGAAGCGGCGTTTGCCTCGGTGCCTCCTTCCGGAGTGGCTGGAAGGGGGCTCCATGTCCGATCTCCGCGAGACGAGCTTCGCGCAGGCGCTGGCCCGTGCGCGCGGGTCCTTCGTCGCGGCCGGCGGGTTCAGCCTCGCGGTCAACCTGCTGATGCTGACGTCGGCGCTGTACATGATGCAGGTGTTCGACCGGGTGCTGTCGTCCGGCCGGGTCGAGACGCTGGTGTACCTGACCCTGCTCGCCGCCGGCGCGCTGCTGCTGCTCGCCGTCCTCGACGTGGTGCGCGGCCGCGTCCTGGTGCGCGTCGCCGCCTGGACCGAGCGGGTGGTGGCGCCGGGCGCGCTGGCGCGGTCGGTCGACGCGGCGCTGCGGCGCGGCGACGAGCGGGCCGATGCGCTGCGCGACCTCGCGGTGCTGCGCGGCTTCCTCGGCGGGCCGGGCATGCTGGCCCTGTTCGACCTGCCCTGGGTGCCCGTATACCTCGCCGTCGCCTATCTGCTGCACCCCGTTCTCGGCCATGTCGCGCTGGCCGGGGCGGCCGTGCTGTTCGCGCTCGCCGTCGCCAACGACCGCCTGACCCATGTCCCGCTCCGCCAGGCCGAGGCCGCCGCCCGGCGCGCGCTGCGCACCGCCGAGGCCGGCTACCGCAACGCCGAGGTCGTTGACGCGCTCGGCCTCGTGCCCGGGCTGGCCCGGCGCTGGGGGCGGGACCATGCGCAGGCGGTCATGTTGCAGACGCGCGCCGCCGACCGCGCGGGCCTCGTGCTGGGCATGGCCAAGTTCTCGCGGCTGTTCGTCCAGGTCGCGATCCTCGGCGTCGGCGCCTGGCTGGTGCTCGGCCAGGAGCTGACCGCGGGGGCGATGGTCGCGGGCTCGATCCTGCTCGGCCGCGCGCTCGCCCCGGCCGAACAGGCGATCTCGATCTGGCGCCAGGCCGTGGCCGCCCGCGAGGCGAAGCGCCGGCTGCGGGCCTTCTTCGACCGGCCGGAACGACGGCCCGCCGGCATGGCCCTGCCGACGCCGGAAGGCCGGTTCGCGGTTGAGGACATTACCTTCACCTTCGCGCCCGGCGGCCGGCCGGTGCTCGACGGCGTGTCCTTCTCGCTCGCGCCCGGCGAGACGCTTGGCATCGTCGGGCCGTCGGCGGCCGGCAAGTCGACGCTCGCCCGCCTGCTGGTCGGGGTCGAGGCGCCGGCGCGCGGCGCGGTCCGCCTGGACGGCGCCGACCTGTTCGCCTGGCCGCGCGCCGACCTGGCGCGCCATCTCGGCTATCTGCCCCAGGACGTCGAGCTGTTCGCCGGGACGGTCGCCGAGAACGTCGCCCGCCTCGGCCCGGTCGACCCGGAGGCGGTGGTCGCGGCGGCGCGGCTCGCCAACTGCCACGAGATGGTCCTGCGGCTCGAGAACGGCTACGCGACCGAGCTGGGCGAGAACGGCGCGAAGCTCTCGGGCGGGCAGCGCCAGCGCATCGCGCTCGCCCGCGCCCTCTACGGCGCCCCTCGGCTGGTGGTGCTCGACGAGCCGAACGCCAGCCTCGACGGCGAAGGTGAGGTCGCGCTCAACCGGGCGATCCGCACGCTGCGCGAACGCGGGACCACCGTCGTCGTGATCGGCCACCGGCCGAGCACGCTGGCGGCGGTCGACAAGGTGCTGGTCCTGGCCGAAGGCCGGGTCGAGCGGTTCGGGCCGCGCCAGGAGGTGCTGGAGGCGCTGACCCGCCGCAGCCTCCGCCCGGTCCCGGCGCGGCCGGCCGGCGAGGGTGCGCGATGACCGGCGGGCTCCCCGACCGCCCGCCGGTGCGCGGCACGGTGCTGGCCGGGGTCGCGGCGCTGGCCCTCGGCTTCGGCGGTTTCGGCGCCTGGGCCGCGCGCGCGCCGCTGGCCGGCGCGGCGATCGCGCCGGGCGTGGTCGCGGTCGACACCAGCCGCAAGACGATCCAGCACCTCGAAGGCGGCATCATCGCCGAGCTGCCGGTGCGCGAGGGCGACCGGGTCGAGGCCGGGCAGGTGCTGGTCCGCCTCGACGACCTGGAGGCCCGCGCGCTCCACGGCCTGCTCCAGGGCGAGTATTTCGCGCTGCGTGCCCAAGAGGCCCGCCTGGAGGCGGAGCGCGACGGGCGCGCGGAGCTGTTCTTCCCGGCCGGGCTGGACCGCGCCCCGGCCGAGATTCTGGCCGGCCAGCGCCGGATCTTCGAGAGCGGCCGCGAGGCGCTGGCCGGGCGCATCGACGTGCTCGGCCGGCGCATCGCCCAGCTCGAGGCCCAGATCGCGGCCCTCGACGCCCAGCTCGCCGCCGGCCGCGACCAGCTGGCGCTCGTCGCGGAGGAGGTGGCCGGCGTGCGCGCCATGGTCGAGAAGGGGCTGGAGCGCAAGCCGCGCCTGCTGGCCCTCGAGCGCCAGGCCGCGTCGCTGGCCGGCCAGCAGGGCAACTACGCCAACCGCATCGCCCAGGCGCGCGAGGCGATCGCCGAGGCCGAGATGGAGATCCTCAACGCCCGGCGCAGCCAGGTTGAGAAGGCCGCGCTGGAGCTGCGCGAGGCCGGGGTGCGGCGTGCGGAGGTGGAGGAGCGGCTGGCCACCGCGACGGTGGCGCTCGGCCGGCGGGAGGTCGTGGCCCCGCAGTCCGGGATCGTGCTGAACCTGCGCTACCACACGCTCGGCGGCGTCGTGCCGCCCGGCGGCGAGATTCTCGACCTCGTTCCCGAGGGCGACCCGCTGGTCGTCGAGGCGCGCATCGCCCCGACCGACATCGACATCGTCCATCCCGGGCTGCCGGCGCGCATCGCGCTTTCGGCCTACAAGAGCCGGACGACGCCCCATCTCGACGGCCGGGTGCTGCGCGTGTCGGCCGACGCGCTCGCCGACGAGCGCACGGGCCAGCCCTTCTTCCGTGCCGAGATCGAGGTCGACGCCCGCCAGGTGGCAATGCTCGACGCGGTCCGGCTGAGGCCGGGCATGCCCGTCGAGGCCTTCATCGAGACCGGCGAGCGGACGCTTCTGGACTATCTGGTCCAGCCGCTCGCCGACAGCTTCCGGCGGGCGTTCCGCGAGCAGTGACGCCGCCACGCGGCCGGGAGCGAATTTTAAACACACTCAAGTATTCAGATGAAATGCTTCTCTTCCCTGGCAACAGTGAAGTGAATGTTCGAATATTTCCAAGTCGAAACATAAAAATGGGTATGCACGCATCTTATGAGATGGGACGGCATCTTATTGACCGGTAGAGCGTGCGTTTGAGGTCGATCGATAATAGGGGACGGCGGCCGGAAGCCCGACTGCCAATAAAATTCGTCGGATATTCATAATCCAACAAGGAGGTGGCGCATGGCAACGATTTATGGAACCGGGAACGCCGACACCCTCAATGGTACCAACGGTCAGGATTATATGTTCGGATATGACGGGGACGACCGGATGGTCGGCTTCGGTGGTGACGATTATCTCTTCGGCAATGCCGGGCATGATGTTCTGTTCGGCTACTACGGCTCGGACTCGCTGTTCGGCGGCATCGGCGACGACATCCTGAGCGGCGACGACGGCGACGACTTCCTCGACGGCGAGGAAGGACATGACGTGGTCCTGGGAGGAGACGGAAACGACCTGCTCTTCGGTCGGGCCGGAGACGACCTGCTCGACGGCGGGTCCGGTGACGACGAACTGTACGGGCATGACGGTACGGACATGCTCTTCGGAGGGGACGGCGCCGATCATCTGAGTGGTGGGAACGACGACGACGAGCTGTACGGCGGTGAGGGTGACGACGAACTCTTCGCTGGAAGCGGCAATGACATCCTGGATGCCGGTCGCGGCGACAACCTGCTGAATGCAGGAAGCGGCGACGACCTCATACTGTTCGACGTGATCGGCAACATCGACGGCTGGGAGCGGGACCTCAGCCAGCTCGATGGAGGTGACGGCTACGATACCCTGCGTATCAACAACCAGGGATTTGCCGACAATGTCCGCTATCCCTACGACAGCGACGAACCCTTCGTTCCGACCTACACCATTTTCTGGGGAGAGGATCATCCCGAACGTGAATACGACGGCTTTCTGATACAAGTCGGGACCACGGCTGACGTTTGGGCCGACACTGGCGGGCCGAGTGTACTGTATCATGGCATTGAAAGGATCGAGGTAAACGGCGACGAGGATCATATTTTCTATTACAATGGAAGCCGTCAAAATTTGACCGTCGTCGGTGGTGACGGTGACGATGATTTCAACTCTGGGAGCGGAGATGAAATCCTCGTAGGGGGAAATGGGGATGATTACTATGGGCTGACCGCCAACCCCTCGTATTCCGGCGACAGCGACACCATACAGATTGCCAATGGAACGACGGGAAACGACCGCGTGTCCAATTTCAGCGAGCGTGATCTTCTCGAGTTCGTCGGCATGGGGCCGGGCGAGGTGGCGATGTCCATCGTCGATGCCGACACCGTATTCGACTGGGGCGAGGGAACGATCACGCTCCTGGGCTACCATGCCGGTGCGGATGACTGGCTGATTGCCTGACGCCCGTCCCGGGTCTCCGGCAGGCCGACGACGCCGGGACGCAAGTCCCTTGGGCCGGGCCTCCCCCTCTCCGGAAGGGGCTGGACCGAGGTTCCGGCTCCACGGCGCGGCTCTGCCGGGGATCCGTGCCTGCCGGCCCCGCCCGCCGCGCGTGGTGGGCGGGCGCGGGCGGTAGTTCCAGGGCTCCGAATCCAGGTTAACGCGAAGAGAAGCCGAGGATTGAAGCGAGGTATCGGCCGTCCCACCCAGCGACCTTTCTCCTGAGCTTGATGGATTTTTTGTCGGCGACGGCGCGGACGAGGTTGATGGCGAAGTGTC
>NZ_DASYHS010000181.1:0-6331 GCF_035998295.1 Arenibaculum sp.
ACCGCTCCGACCACGCGGGGGACCGTCTGTCGCTCGCCTTCCTCCTGCCCCTGGAGGAGCCCGTCGATCCCAGGTCGGTCCGCATCTCGCTCGCGAGCTTCGACCCGACCTTCTACATCGACGTCGTCATCGCGCAGGAGCCGGTGCGCCTCGACGGCTCGCCTCCGGACGGGTGCGCGGCCGTGGTCGAGGCCCCTCCCCCGGTCGAGGAGCGCAGCATCGCCGACGCGCAGGTCGAAGCCCTGGACATCGGGCCGGAAGACGACGTCGAGGGGACGGTCGGCGTCCGGTTCGCCAGCTGGATCACGGTGTCCTGCCCCGCGGGGACGGCGCCGTGAGCGCGCGGGCGGCCAAGCTGCGCCGACTGGGCCTGGCGGCGCTGGCGACCCTGCTGGCCGCGGCGGCGCTGACCGCGGCGTCGCTGGGCACCATCGACCCGTTCCCGGGCCTGACCGCCCTGGTCCATGAGGGCCAGCGGACGCTGCACGCCGGACTGGCGGACGCCCTCCGCGCGGTTCGCGCCGCGGGCCCCGGCGCGGCCTGGGGCCTGATCGCTGCGAGCTTCCTGTACGGCGTCGTCCATGCGGTCGGCCCGGGGCACGGCAAGGCCGTGATCTCGGCCTATGTCCTGGCCGACGCGCGGCATCTGCGGCGCGCCGTCGGGCTGTCCTTCGCCGCCGCCCTGCTCCAGGCGGTCACCGCGGTCGCGGTGACGTCCGTGGCGCTCCACCTGCTGGGCGCCACCGCCCGCGACGCGGCCGGAACCGCGGCGGTGCTGGAACGCGGCAGCTTCGCGCTGGTCGCCCTGGTCGGCGGCATCATGGCCTGGTCGGGGACAAAGCGGCTGCTCGCCGCGCGGGCGGGGTCCGGGCACCGGGACGATCGACACGGACACGGCGGCGATCACGATCACGATCACGTTCACGTTCACGATCACGGGCATGCCTGCTGCGGGCATGCCCATGTCCCGCCGCCGCGCGCCCTCGACGATCCTTCCTGGCGGCGGAGCGCCGCGATCGTGCTCGCGATCGGCCTGCGGCCTTGCTCGGGGGCGCTGCTGGTGCTGGTCCTCGCGAACGTGATGAAGATCCAGGCCGCGGGCATCGCCGCGACGTTCGCGATGGCGCTGGGAAGCGCGATCGCGGTCTCCGTGCTGGCCGCGCTGGCGCTGGCGGCGCGCGAGGCGGCGCTCGCGCTCGCCGGCATATCGGGCGGCCGGCGCCTGGAAGCGGCGGGAGCCGCGGTCGCGGCGGCCGCCGGGCTCTTCGTGCTCGTGGCCGGCCTCGTCCTGCTGATGGCCCCGGTCCCCTCGCCGCCGCTTGCCGTGCCGCTGCGGTGACGAGGGGGTTCCCAGGTCAGTCCAGGGTTTCCAGCACGTCCCGGATCGTCTCGAACAGGCGGTCGATCTCGTGCTTCTCGATGATGAGAGGCGGCGACAGCGCGATGATGTCGCCGGTCGTGCGGATCAGCGCGCCCTTCTCGTAGCATTTCAGGAACGCCGAGAAGGCGCGCTTGCCGGGCTGCCCCGCCATCGGCTCCAGCTCGATGCCCGCGATCAGGCCGAGGTTGCGCAGGTCGACGACATGGCGCGTCCCCTTCAGCCCGTGCAGCGCGTTCTCCCAATAGGGAGCGAGCTCGGCCGCACGCTCGAACAGCCGCTGCTCCTGGTAGGTCTCCAGGGTCGCGAGCGCGGCGGCGCAGGCCAGCGGGTGGCCGGAATAGGTGTAGCCGTGGAACAGCTCGATCTGGTTCTCCGGCCCGGTCATGAAGGCGTCGTAGATGTGCTTGCGCGCGAACACAGCCCCCATCGGCACCGTGCCGTTGGTGATGCCCTTCGCGGTCGTGATCAGGTCCGGCATCACGTCGAAGTACTCGGTCGCGAAGGCCGCGCCGAGCCGGCCGAAGCCGGTGATGACCTCGTCGAAGATCAGCAGGATGCCGTGCTTGTCGCAGATCTCGCGCAGGCGCTTCAGGTAGCCCTTGGGCGGGATCAGGACGCCGGTGGAACCGGCGACCGGCTCGACGATGACGGCCGCGATCGTGGAGGCGTCGTGGAGCGTCACGATCCGCTCCAGCTCGTCGGCGATGTGCGCGCCCCATTCCGGCTCCCCGCGCGAGAAGGCCTGCTTCGCGCGGTCGTAGGTGTGCGGCATGTGGTCGACGCCGTTCAGCAGGCTGCCGAAGAACTTGCGGTTGCTGACGATGCCGCCGACGGAGATGCCGCCGAAGCCGACGCCGTGGTAGCCGCGCTCGCGTCCGATCAGGCGCTGGCGCGTGCCCTCGCCGCGCGCGCGGTGATAGGCGATCGCGATCTTGAGCGCCGTGTCGACCGCCTCCGAGCCGGAATTGGCGTAGAACACGTGGTCCAGGTCGCCCGGCAGGGTCGCCGCCAGCCGGGAGGCCAGCTCGAACGCCAGGGGATGGCCCATCTGGAAGGCCGGCGCGTAGTCCAGCTCCTCGATCTGGTGGCGGACGGCCTCGACGATCTTGGGCTGCCGGTGGCCGGCGTTCACGCACCACAGCCCGGCGGTGCCGTCGAGGACCTGCCGCCCGTCGTGGCTCGTGTAGTACATGCCTTCCGCACTGACCAGCATCCGCGGCGCCGCCTTGAACTGCCGGTTCATCGTGAACGGCATCCAGAAGGCTTCGAGGTTGTTCGGTGTTACGATCGGACCCGTGCCGTCCATGGGTGCCCTCCTGAGTGTGCGGGTTTCCAGCAAGCCTAAACGCGTCGAGGAAAATCGACAAGAGACTTCCTATGCTTGTATCGATTCGCCGGATGAGAGACATTCCCGTTGAGGATTATTGACACTCAAACGGAGACGGCAGACCCAATGGAGTTCGACGTCGGGGCGCGCCTGCGCCGGATCCGCGAGATGCACGGGCTGTCGCAGCGCGAGCTGGCGCGGCGCGCCGGCGTCAGCAACGCGGCCGTGTCGCTGATCGAGCAGAACCGGACGAGCCCGTCGGTGGGATCGCTGAAGAAGGTGCTGGACGGCATCCCGATGAGCCTCGCGGACTTCTTCGCCCTCGACGAGACCCCGCGCGAGCAGGTCTTCTTCCGGGCGGGGGAACTGAGCGTGATCTCGGAAGGGGCGATCCGCTACGCCCAGATCGGCCGCGACCTCCAGGGCCGGGCGCTGCAGATCCTGCACGAGCGCTACGCCCCCGGCGCCGACACGGGCCAGACGATGCTGCGCCACTCCGCCGAGGAAGGCGGCGTCGTCGTGAGCGGGGAACTCGAGGTGACGGTCGGCGACCAGCGCCAGGTCCTTGGCCCCGGGGACGCCTACTACTTCAACAGCCGGCTGCCGCACCGCTTCCGCAATGTCGGCGACGGGGAATGCGAGGTGGTGAGCGTGTGCACGCCGCCGAGCTTCTGAACCCTCCCGCGGACGCGGCACCGCCGTGCTACCCCGCAAGGCGGGGTTGATGACCTTCCTCATAGGGCGCACGCTCGAACGGATAAGTCCAGCGACACGAGGGCTGCCGATGCCGTTCCGCCACCATCTCCTCCCCGCCGCGATGCTGCCCCTCCTGCTGCTCGGGCTCCAGCCCGCCGCCCGGCCCGCAGCCGCCCAGGACGTCGCCCAGGATGCCGCCCGCCCGGCCCCCGAGGCGGCCACGGGGTGGATTTCCAAGCCCCTGGTCGAGGCGCAGGACTTCATGGTCGTGGCCGCCCACCCGCTCGCGGCCCAGGCCGGCTACGAGGTGCTGAAGGAAGGCGGCAGCGCGGCCGACGCGGTCATCGCGGTGCAGCTCGTCCTCAACTTGGTCGAGCCGCAGTCCTCCGGGATCGGCGGCGGGGCGTTCATGCTCCATTGGGACGCCGGGGAGGAGGTTCTGGCCGCCTATGACGGGCGCGAGACGGCACCGGCCGAGGCCGGACCGGACCTGTTCCTGACACCGGAAGGCGAGCCCATGGCCTTCGACGAGGCCGTGATCGGCGGCCGGTCGGTCGGCACGCCCGGGACGCTGCGCCTGATGGAGCTGGTGCACCGCCTGCACGGCCGCCTGCCCTGGGAGCGCCTGCTCCAGCCCGCGATCGAGCTTGCCGAGGCCGGCTTCGAAGTGACGCCCCGACTCGCCGCGCTCGTACGCGAGGAGGAGGAGACGCTGCGCCGCTTCCCGGCGACGAGCGCCTATTTCCTACCCGGCGGCCAGCCGGTCGAAGCCGGCGCCCGGCTGCGCAACCCCGAATTCGCGGCCTTGCTGCGCAGCGTCGCCGAAAGGGGCGCCGACGCCTTCTACCGCGGCGACGTCGCGCGCGAGATCGTCGAAACCGTGCGGGGCACGGCGGGGAATCCGGGCCTGCTGTCGGAACAGGACCTCGCGGGCTACCGCGTCGCGGTGCGCCGCCCGGTCTGCGGCGAGTACCGCGCCCACACCGTCTGCGGCATGGGCCCGCCGAGCTCGGGCGCGCTCACGACGCTCCAGATCCTGGGCATCCTCGAGCATTTCCATCTCGCCTCCCTCGACCCGCTCTCGGTCGAGGCCACGCATCTCTTCGCCGAGGCGAGCCGCCTCGCCTATGCCGACCGCGCGCTCTACATGGCGGACGCCGACTTCGTCCCGGTGCCGGTCGACGGCCTGATCGATCCTGGCTACCTGATGCTGCGCGCGCAGCTGATCGACCGCAACTCCGTGATCGAGAACCCGCAGCCCGGCAACCCGCCCTGGCGCGAGGGCCGCGCCTATGCGCCGGACCTCTCGATGGAGATCCCCTCCACCTCCCACGTCTCGATCGTGGACGGCGACGGCAACGTCGTGTCGATGACGACGACGATCGAGGCCGGCTTCGGCTCCCGGCTGATGGTGCGGGGCTTCCTGCTCAACAACGAGCTGACCGACTTCTCCTTCGTGCCCGAGACCGACGGCCGGCCGGTCGCGAACCGCGTCGAGCCGGGCAAGCGGCCCCGCTCGTCCATGGCCCCGGCCGTGGTCTTCGATCCCGCCGGGGAGCCGTTCATGGCCACGGGCTCGCCCGGCGGGGCGCGCATCATCGGCTACGTCACCCGCAGCATCCTCGGCGTCGTCGACTGGGACCTGAACGCGGCGGAGGCCGTGGCCCTGCCCCACGCGGTCAGCCTCGGCGGGGCGGTGGACCTCGAGGCCGGCACGCCGGCCGCAGCCCTGGCCCCGGCGCTGGAGGCTCTCGGCCATCGGGTCAACGTCCGCGACCTCAACAGCGGCCTGCATGCGATCGTAATCCGCAACGGCATTCTGGCCGGCGGCGCCGACCCGCGCCGGGAGGGCATCGCGCTCGGCGACTAGCACCGTCGTCCGGTCCCGGCCGATCGGGCGGAGCTGCCGGCTTGCACCGGGCCGGCGGCTCCGCCTATCCTGGCGTGCTGGCCTGGAGGACGACATGACCAGCACTCTCACCGACATCCATGCGGCGTTTCTCGACCGTGCGCGGCGCGTGCTCGCCGCCGATCCGCGCATCCACACGCTTCTCGCGGGCGGCTCTTTCGTTCATGGCGGATTGGACGCCTTCTCCGACCTGGACCTGATCGTCCTCGTCGAGGAGGAGGCCTATGCGGAAGTCATGGACGGCAGGACCGGGATCGCGGCCCGCCTGGGCGATCTCCTGAGCGCGTTCACGGGAGAGCACGTGGGCGAGCCGCGCCTCCTGATCTGCCTGTACGGGTCGCCGCTCCTGCACGTGGACCTGAAATTCGTGACGTCCTCGGACCTGGACCGGCGGATCGAGCGGCCCGCGATCCTCTGGTCCCGCGACGAGGCGGCGGTCGCCGGAAGGCTGGCGCGCGCGCGGATCGCATGGCCGGACCAGGATGCGGACTGGTTCGAGGCCCGGGCATGGGTCTGGCTGCACTACGCCGCCTCCAAGCTCGGGCGGGGAGAACTGTTCGAGGCGATCGGAATGCTCGCCTTCTTTCGCGAACAGGTGCTGGGGCCGATGCTCCACCGGCGCGCCGGGCGTCCGCAGCGCGGCGTCAGGCGGATCGAGGCTCTCGGGCGGGACGGGGCCGGCGCGCTGGCCGCGACGATGGCCGGGGCCGACGCCGCGTCGGTCAGAAAGGCGATCCTGGCCTCGGTCGATCTCTACCTGGATCTCCGGGCGGACGATCCGCCGGCGGCGGCCGTGCGGAGCATGCCCGGAGCGCTCCGGGACTTCATCGGCGACGAGGCCCTGGCCGACGCGCCGATGACGCGGGGAACCACGTGACCGCTTGGCCCGGGAGCCTTCAGCCCGGCAGGTGGAACATCATCAGCAGCGTGCGCTGGAGCGCCCAGAAATTGTCGTCGCTGACGACGTAGACGTTCCAGCCGCCGCCGTCCGCCGGCGCCGCCGCGATGCCCTCGAAGT